>NZ_JBVJCD010000003.1:108521-219286 GCF_055588985.1 Streptomyces sp. NPDC041970 | reverse complement strand
CTGGCGGACGCCCCCCCCGGACACGGAATAGGCCCCCCCCCCCCCGCGGGGGGCCCCCCCCCCCCCCCCCGGCCCCCCCCCCCCCCCCCCGTTCCCGACCCCTACGGGCGGTGCCGCCGCGTCCCGCGGGTCGTCGCCGTTCCGGACACCGCCCCGTACGGCAGGATGTGCGACATGCCAAGCCCCAGCGCAGAAAAGACGAGCGTGGACCAGGAGCGGTCCGTCGTGCGACCCACCGAACAGGACGAGGTCGCGGCGGCCGGCAGTGAGCTGTTCGGCGGCCGGGTGGGCCGCTGGGCGCGCCTGGGCGACGGCCCGCTGACGCCCGTACGGGTCGTCGCGCTGGTCATGATCGGCATGTTCGCCCTCGGCATGGTGCAGAAGATCCCCTGCTACGAGTGGGCGTGGTTCCGCGGAGCCACCTCCCAGTACGCCCACGCCTGCTACTCCGACATCCCGCACCTCTACCTGGGGCGCGGGTTCGCCGACGGACTCGTGCCGTACGTCGACCGGCTGAGCGGCGACATGCAGTACCTGGAGTACCCCGTGCTGACCGGGATCTTCATGCAGGTGGCGGCCTGGCTGACGCTGACGCCCGAGAGCGATCCCATCCAGCAGCGCGAGCAGATGTACTGGATGGTCAACGCGGGCATGTTGATGGCCTGCGCGGTGATCACCGCCGTGTGCACCGCGCGCACCCACCGGCGGCGCCCCTGGGACGCCCTCCTGGTGGCACTGGCCCCCGCGCTGGCGCTCACCGCCACCATCAACTGGGACCTGCTGGCCGTCGCCCTGACGGCCGCGGCGATGCTGATGTGGTCGCGGGGCCGGGTGCTCCTCTTCGGCGTCCTCATCGGCCTGGCGACGGCCGCCAAGCTCTACCCCGTCCTGCTGCTCGGCCCGCTCCTGGTGCTCTGCTGGCGGGCGGGCCGACTGCGCGCGTTCGGCACGGCCCTGCTCGGCGCGGGGGCGGCCTGGCTGGCGGTGAACCTGCCGGTGATGCTGTACGCGCCCGAGGGGTGGCGGAAGTTCTACACGTTCAGCCAGGAACGGCCCATCGACTTCGGATCGTTCTGGCTGATCATCACCCAGCGCACCGGGAAGCCCATCGACGTGGAGACGGTGAACACCGCCTCGGTGGTCCTGATGGCGGTGTTCTGCGCGGGCATCGCCGGCCTGGCGCTCACCGCGGCCCGCCGGCCGCGCTTCGCCCAACTGGCGTTCCTGGTGGTGGCCGCGTTCGTCCTGACGAACAAGGTCTACTCACCGCAGTACGTGCTCTGGCTGATCCCGCTGGCGGCGCTGGCCCGGCCGCGCTGGCGCGACTTCCTCGTCTGGCAGACCTGCGAGGTCATGTACTTCCTCGCGATCTGGCTCTACCTCGCCCACACCGGCGACGGGGACAAGCACCAGGGGCTGCCCCAGGACGGCTACCAGGTCGCGGTCGCGCTGCACCTGCTGGGCACGCTCTACCTGTGCGCACTGGTCGTCCGGGACATCCTGCTGCCGGAGCGGGACCCGGTGCGCCGGGACGGCTCGGACGACCCGTCGGGCGGGGTGCTGGACGGGGCGCCGGACGCGTCCGTACGGGCGGAGGGCGCCCCCGCCTCGGGCCGCACCGCCGCGGCCGTCACCGGGCCCCGAGTGGAGTGGGGCGCGGCCCCGGCCCGGACCGACTGAGCCGGGGCCCCGGCCCCCGCAGGTCAGCGGTCGACGAGCCGGTCGAACTGGGTCGTCGTGTGGCGGAGGTGGGCGACCAGCTCGTCGCCGACCCGCGGCTCCTGCGCGTCGGCCGGCACGAACAGGATCGACACCTGCATGTGCGGCGGCTCGGCGAACCAGCGCTGCTTGCCGGCCCAGACGAACGGCGACAGGTTGCGGTTGACCGTGGCCAGACCCGCGCGGGCGACGCCCTTGGCCCGCGGCATCACGCCGTGCAGCGCCTTGGGCGCCTCCAGGCCGACCCCGTGGGACGTGCCGCCGGCGACGACGACCAGCCAGCCGTCGGAGGCGGCCTTCTGCTGGCGGTAGCCGAACCGGTCGCCCTTGACGACCGGGGTCACGTCCAGGACGGCCCCCCGGTACTCGGTGGCCTCGTGGTCGCCGAGCCAGAGCCGGGTCCCGATGCGGGCGCGGAAGCGGGTCTGCGGGAACTGCTGCTGGAGCCGGGCCAGCTCCTCGGCGCGCAGATGGCTGACGAAGAGCGTGTGGAGCGGCAGCCGGGCCGCGCGCAGCCGGTCCATCCAGCCGATGACCTCCTCGACGGCGTCGGAGCCGTCGGTGCGGTCCAGGGGCAGGTGGAGGGCGAAGCCTTCCAGCCGTACGTCCTCGATCGCCGCGTGCAGCAGCCCGAGCTCCTCCTCCTTGACGCCGTGGCGCTTCATCGAGCTCATGCACTCGATGACCACTCGCGCGCCCACCAGGGCGTACACCCCGTCGACGGAGGAGACGGACCGGATGACGCGGTCCGGCAGCGGGACGGGTTCCTCACCGCGCCGGAACGGGGTGAGCACCAGCAGGTCGCCGCTGAACCAGTCCTTGATCTGGGCCGCTTCGTAGGTCGTTCCGACGGCGAGCGTGTCGGAGCCGAACCGGATCGCCTCGTCGGCGAGCCGCTCGTGGCCGAAGCCGTACCCGTTGCCCTTGCAGACCGGCACGAGGCCGGGGAACTGGTCCAGCACGGACTTCTGGTGCGCCCGCCAGCGCGCGGTGTCGACGTAGAGGGAGAGCGCCATGGCCGGCCCGGAACCTTTCTGATGGCTGCGGTGAATGCTGCGGTGGATCAGGAACGAACGGTGCGTACGGTGGGTGGTGCGGGCGTCAGCGGCGCGACATGTAGATGTCGAGCGCCTTGTGCAGCAGCTTGTTGAGCGGGAAGTCCCACTCGCCGACGTACTCGACGGCCTCGCCGCCGGTGCCGACCTTGAACTGGATCAGGCCGAAGAGGTGGTCGGTCTCGTCCAGCGAGTCGCTGATGCCGCGCAGGTCGTAGACGGTCGCGCCCATCGCGTACGCGTCGCGCAGCATCCGCCACTGCATCGCGTTCGACGGCCGGACCTCGCGCCCGATGTTGTCCGAGGCGCCGTAGGAGTACCAGACGTGGCCGCCGACGACGAGCATGGTGGCCGCGGAGAGGTTCACGCCGTTGTGCCGGGCGAAGTAGAGCCGCATCCGGTTGGGGTCCTCGGAGTTGAGGACCGTCCACATGCGCTGGAAGTACGAGAGCGGGCGCGGCCGGAAGCGGTCGCGCACGGCGGTGATCTCGTAGAGCCGCTGCCACTCGGCCAGGTCCTCGTAACCGCCCTGGACGACCTCGACGCCGGCCTTGTCGGCCTTCTTGATGTTGCGGCGCCACAACTGGTTGAAGCCCTTGAGGACGTCCTCCAGGGAGCGGTTGGCCAGCGGCACCTGGAAGACGTAGCGGGGCTGTACGTCGCCGAATCCGGCGCCGCCGTCCTCGCCCTGCTGCCAGCCCATCTTCCGCAGCCGGTCGGCGACCTCGAAGGCGCGCGGCTCGATGTGGGTGGCCTCGACGTCGCGGAGGCGCTTCACGTCCGGGTCCTGGATGCCGGACTTGATGGCGGCCGAGTCCCAGCGGCGGATGACCACGGGCGGCCCCATCTTCACGGAGAAGGCGCCCTGCTGCTTGAGGTGGGCCAGCATCGGCTGGAGCCAGTCGTCCAGGTTGGGGGCGTACCAGTTGATGACCGGGCCCTCGGGCAGGTACGCGAGGTAGCGCTTGATCTTGGGCAACTGGCGGTACAGGACGAGTCCCGCGCCGACGATCTCGCCGTTCTTGTCGAACCAGCCGAGGTTCTCGGCGCGCCATTCGGTCTTCACGTCAGCCCACGCCGGGACCTGGCAGTGACTGGCCGAGGGGAGGCTCTGGATGTACGCCAGATGCTGCTCTCGGCTGATGGTCCTCAGGGTCAGGCTCATGCGGGGCGCTCCTCGGCAGGTGTGTCCCCATCGGTCAGGGGCTCCGGCTCTCGCGCCGAAGCCTACTGCGACCGAGGGGCGCCCGGCCTGGCCCCGTGGGGCCGGAAAGCCCTGCGGACCGGCGCGGACGCCTGGGAGGCCGCGCCGGCCGGCGGACCGGTCAGGTGATCACGCCGCCGAAGAGGCCGCCGTGCGCCATGCCGAGGAAGAAGCCGACGCCGGACGCGCCGAGCCCGACGATCAGCCCGAACCGTTCCGCGGTGGTCCGGGAGACGTACATCCCGTATCCACCGGCCAGGATGCCGAACAGCCCGGCCCACGAGCTGATCAGGTGCAGGTGGTGGAACATCGCCGTCACGAAGGCGAGGGCCCCCAGGACCAGGGCGACGGCGAGCAGGGTGTCCTGGACCGGGTGCGGCTTGCCGTCCGTCGCGAAGAGCGAACCGTTGGCGGGGCGGATGGTCTGTGCCATGGAGCACCTCCTGGCCGAGCGGGCGGTGGGTGTAGCGCCTCTCACACCGCGTCTGTCTCGATTGTGCCCTCTGAGCACCGGATTTCAACTGGAGGCCGGTCTGCGGGTAGTCTGTACGGTCTGCACCGGTGTCTGCCCAGGCCAGCGCGGCGAACCTCCCCCCGACTCCCTCCACGGGATTGTCGGGACCAAGGAACGTCAGTGCCGGGTGTTCTCCTCGGGGACACCGTTGCTCACGCATCACGACCCTCCTGCCACGGAACGACCGTGGCCGCTGAGTCCAAAGGAGGTGGGTTCCACATGCGTCACTACGAGGTGATGGTCATCCTCGACCCCGATCTCGAGGAGCGAGCAGTCTCCCCGCTGATCGAGAACTTCCTCTCCGTCGTCCGTGAGGGCAACGGAAAGGTGGAGAAGGTCGACACCTGGGGCCGTCGTCGGCTCGCCTATGAGATCAAGAAGAAGCCCGAGGGCATCTACTCGGTCATCGATCTGCAGGCCGAGCCTGCGATCGTCAAGGAGCTCGACCGCCAGATGAACCTGAACGAGTCGGTCCTCCGGACCAAGGTCCTCCGTCCCGAGATCCACTGAGCTTCTAGCTCAGCGGTCATCGGGTCCGAGTAGCAGCAAGCAGCCAGAAGCAATCCCCGCCGAGAGGTTCACCCATGGCAGGCGAGACCGTCATCACGGTCGTCGGCAATCTCGTCGACGACCCCGAGCTGCGCTTCACCCCGTCCGGTGCGGCGGTCGCGAAGTTCCGTGTCGCGTCCACTCCCCGCATCTTCGACCGGCAGACCAATGAGTGGAAGGACGGCGAAGGCCTGTTCCTCACCTGCTCGGTCTGGCGTCAGGCGGCGGAGAACGTCGCGGAGTCGCTTCAGCGAGGTATGCGCGTCGTCGTGCAGGGCCGGCTGAAGCAGCGGTCCTACGAAGACCGCGAGGGCGTCAAGCGCACGGTCTACGAGCTGGACGTCGAGGAAGTCGGCCCCAGCCTCAAGAACGCCACGGCCAAGGTCACCAAGACCACCGGTCGCGGCGGCCAGGGCGGCCAGGGTGGATACGGCGGCGGCCAGCAGGCCGGCGGCAACTGGGGCGGCGGTCCCGGTGGCGGTGGCCAGCAGGGCGGCGGCGCACCCGCCGACGACCCGTGGGCGACCGGCTCGCCGGCCGGCGGCCAGTCCGGCGGGGGCCAGCAGGGCGGCGGAGGCAGTTGGGGCGGAAGCCCCTCCGGTTCCGGCGGCTCTGGCGGCGGCTACTCGGACGAGCCCCCCTTCTAGGGCGGGCTCGTACCCCCACTTCTTGATCACACAGGAGAAACACCATGGCGAAGCCGCCTGTGCGCAAGCCTAAGAAGAAGGTCTGCGCATTCTGCAAGGACAAGACCCAGTACGTGGACTACAAGGACACGAACATGCTGCGGAAGTTCATTTCCGACCGCGGCAAGATCCGTGCCCGCCGCGTCACCGGCAACTGCACGCAGCACCAGCGTGACGTCGCCACGGCAGTCAAGAACAGCCGTGAGATGGCGCTGCTGCCCTACACGTCCACCGCGCGATAAGGGAAGGGTGACAACAGCATGAAGATCATCCTCACCCACGAGGTCTCCGGCCTCGGTGCCGCCGGCGACGTCGTCGACGTCAAGGACGGGTACGCCCGCAACTACCTGGTTCCGCGTGGCTTCGCCATTCGCTGGACCAAGGGTGGCGAGAAGGACGTGGCGCAGATCCGCCGCGCCCGCAAGATCCACGAGATCGCGACGATCGAGCAGGCCAACGAGATCAAGGCCAAGCTCGAGGGCGTGAAGGTCCGTCTGGCTGTTCGCTCCGGCGACGCCGGCCGTCTCTTCGGCTCCGTGACCCCGGCCGACATCGCCTCGGCGATCAAGGCTGCCGGTGGTCCCGACGTCGACAAGCGTCGCGTCGAGCTCGGCTCGCCGATCAAGACGCTCGGCGGACACCAGGTGTCCGTCCGTCTGCACCCCGAGGTCGCAGCGAAGCTCGGCGTCGAGGTCGTTGCCGCCTGAGGCAGCACGTAGATGCAGTGAAGGGCCGCACCCGGTGGGTGCGGCCCTTCGCCGTGCCTGAGGTCGATCGCGCTTCGGGGAGCCACTGTTTCACGTGAAACATGGGCGGCTCGGTGTGTTTCACGTGAAACATGACGGGTGCGGAGTGGTTTCCCGTGAAACGCTGCCGCGCCCCTCGCCGTTTCACGTGAAACAGCAGCCGAGCGTCCCCCGTTGTTTCACGTGAAACACAGGGGCCTACCTCACCGCGTCGCGCCGGTGACGATCCACCGGCCCGACCGGGTACGCAACCAGAGCGTGGCGAGGCGGACGGCCATCATCAGCGTCATCGCCCACCAGAGCGCGGTGAGCCCGCCGCCGAAGGCGGGGACCAGCAGGGCGGCGGGGGCGAAGACGGCGAGCGTCACCAGCATGGCCCAGGCCAGGTAGCGCCCATCGCCGGCTCCCATCAGGACGCCGTCCAGGACGAAGACCACTCCGGCGATCGGCTGGGAGACCGCGACGACCAGGAGGGCGGGGAGCAGGGCGCCTCGGACGGACGGGTCACTCGTGAAGAGCGGAATGAACAGAGGCCGGGCAAGCACGATCAGGACGCCGAGCACGATGCCGCAGCCGATGCCCCACTCGACCATGCGACGGCAGGCTTCCCGCGCCCCCTTCTCGTCGCCCGCCCCCAGGTACCGGCCGATGATCGCCTGGCCCGCGATGGCGATGGCGTCGAGTGCGAAGGCGGTCAGGCTCCAGAGGGAGAGGATGATCTGGTGCGCGGCGATGTCCGTGTCCCCGAGCCGGGCCGCGATGGCGGTGGCGATCATCAGGACGGCGCGCAGCGACAGAGTCCGGACCAGCAGTGGCGCCCCGGCTCGTGCGCTGGCCCTGATGCCGGTCGCGTCCGGGCGCAGGGACGCGCCGTGGCGGCGGGCCCCTCGCACCACGACGACCAGGTACGCGGCGGCCATGCCCGCCTGGGCGATCACCGTGCCCCACGCGGAACCGGCGATGCCGAGCCCGGCACCGTAGACGAGGGTCACGTTGAGGACGCCGTTCGCCGTGAAACCGCCGATGGCGACGTACAGGGGGGTGCGGGTGTCCTGGAGGCCGCGCAGTACGCCGGTGGCGGCGAGCACGACGAGCATGGCCGGGATGCCGAGGCTGGAGATCCGGAGATAGGTGACGGCGTAGGGGGCGGCGGTGTCGGACGCGCCGAAGACGTCGACGAGCCAGGGGGCCGAGGGGAGCGCGACCGCGACGACGGCGGCTCCGAGGAGGAGGGCGAGCCAGATGCCGTCCATGCCCTGGCGGATCGCGGCGGGCAGATCGCCCGCTCCCACCCGGCGGGCGACGGCCGCGGTGGTGGCGTAGGCGAGGAAGACGAAGACGCTCACGGCGGTCATCAGGAGGGCCGCGGCGATTCCGAGACCGGCCAGTTGCGGGGTGCCGAGGTGCCCGACGACGGCGCTGTCGACCATCACGAACAGCGGCTCGGCGACGAGCGCGCCGAACGCGGGGACGGCCAGGGCGATGATCTCGCGATCATGCCGGCGGCGGCCGTTCTTCGGGGTCGTGGGGGCCTGGGTCATGAGGCCAATCTAATCTTCCACAGGTAAGCGATGCAATCCATCTGTGGCCCTTACTTCTGGTGCCGGGGGGTGTGGGTTCCCACAGGGTTTCCAGTGATCTTGAAAAGCGGGTGAAAGTTTTTCTCCCCCACAGTCGGTGGACGGAGAAGGTGCAGGTCAGAGCGGTTACGCAGGTGCGGCTATGAGTTTGTCCACAGTGCTGTCCCCCGGTCCGTGCACAGGATCGGCGGAGTTCTCCACAGCATCTGGTCCGTCGTCCACATGGCCTGTGGATAACCAGATTGGCTGACGGTGCAGACGGGCCTACCGTGGTCCGGCGCCCGCACTCCGTTCCGGTACCGGAATCCGCAGAACCAGACGCACCGGAAGCGGAGTCGGGCGACCTGTTTGTCGGTGCCGTGCCGTAAGAAAGAGTGGCACGGCTAGGTCCGCGATGCGGACGGGAGGAGGCGGCGCGGTGAGCATTCCCGAGCCTTTGGACGACCCCTGGACCGAGGCCGGTCCCGGCGACCGTCTGCCTGTCTCCCGCCAGCGCCGCGGCGGGGACCGCAAGGGGCGCGAGGACCGGCACGACCGGGGGCCGGACGAGGCCTGGGACGGCGGCTCCGCCGGGTTCGAGCGGGTGCCCCCGCAGGACCTCGACGCTGAGCAGTCGGTCCTCGGCGGCATGTTGCTCTCCAAGGACGCGATCGCGGACGTCGTGGAGATCATCAAGGGCCACGACTTCTACCGCCCCGCCCACGAGACCGTCTACACGGCGATCCTCGACCTCTACGCGAAGGGCGAGCCGGCCGACCCGATCACGGTCGCCGCCGAGCTGGTCAGACGCGGTGAGATCACCAAGGTCGGCGGAGCGCCGTATCTGCACACCCTGGTGCAGTCGGTCCCCACCGCGGCCAACGCCTCCTACTACGCGGAGATCGTCCACGAGCGGGCCGTGCTGAGGCGGCTGGTCGAGGCCGGTACGAAGATCACGCAGATGGGGTACGCGGCCGACGGGGACGTCGACGAGATCGTCAACTCCGCGCAGGCCGAGATCTACGCGGTCACCGAGCAGCGCACCAGCGAGGACTACCTCCCCCTCGGCGACATCATGGAGGGCGCGCTCGACGAGATCGAGGCCATCGGCTCGCGCAGCGGCGAGATGACCGGCGTCCCGACCGGGTTCACGGACCTCGACGCCCTGACGAACGGGCTGCATCCGGGGCAGATGATCGTCATCGCGGCCCGTCCCGCCATGGGAAAGTCCACGCTGGCGCTGGACTTCGCCCGCGCCTGCTCGATCAAGAGCAACCTGCCCAGCGTGATCTTCTCCCTGGAGATGGGGCGCAACGAGATCGCGATGCGCCTGCTGTCCGCCGAGGCGCGGGTGGCCCTGCACCACATGCGCTCGGGCACGATGACGGACGAGGACTGGACCCGTCTCGCGCGGCGGATGCCGGACGTCTCGGCCGCCCCGCTCTACATCGACGACTCGCCGAACCTGTCCATGATGGAGATCCGGGCGAAGTGCCGGCGGCTCAAGCAGCGCAACGAGCTGAAGCTCGTGGTCATCGACTACCTCCAGCTCATGCAGTCCGGCGGCTCCAAGCGGGCGGAGAGCCGCCAGCAGGAGGTCTCGGACATGTCCCGAAACCTCAAGCTGCTGGCCAAGGAGCTGGAGCTGCCGGTGATCGCCCTGTCCCAGTTGAACCGTGGCCCGGAGCAGCGTACGGACAAGAAGCCGATGGTCTCCGACCTGCGCGAGTCCGGTTCCATCGAGCAGGACGCGGACATGGTCATCCTGTTGCACCGCGAGGACGCCTACGAGAAGGAGTCCCCGCGCGCCGGCGAGGCGGACCTGATCGTCGCCAAGCACCGCAACGGCCCGACGGCCACCATCACCGTGGCCTTCCAGGGCCACTACTCCCGGTTCGTCGACATGGCCCAGACCTGACGGGCGTCCGCGCGGGGCCTCGCATCGCGTGTCGGGATCTCGGAGCCACCACCGACCCGGACCCCCTTCAGGAGAAGGTCACGTGCGCCGCATCCGGCCCGGCATCCCCGGCATCATGGTCTGGGTGACCACATGGATGCGCTGCTACTGGGACGAGGAAGACACCTGGTTCTACCTGGAGGTCGACGCCGTAGGCCAGGTGATCCGGCAGGTCGAGCTGGAAGGGCCGGAGCGGAACCCGATCGCGGCCGCCTCCCTCGCCGAGTGGCAGCGGGCCCGCGACGCGGGCCGCCTCGATGAGTACGACAGCAGGTTCGGGATCACCGCCGAGCTGCCCGTCTCGGAATGGGAAGGCCACGACCCCGGACAACTCACTGCTGAGGAGTTCGAGGAGGTCTGGGGTCCAGCCCGCCGGCAGATCGCCCGTCGCACCGCTGAACAGGGTCCCGTAGTGGTGGGGCGTGGGCCCGGCAGGTGATCGAGGCGTGTGACGGGTGCTCAGCGGCTCGTCTCGTACCTGGTCAGGATCACGCCGCCGGGAAGCGTCCGCGTCTCCACCAGCTTCAGGTCCACCCGCCTGTCCAGCGCGGGGAGGAACGGCGTGCCGCCGCCCACCAGGACCGGCGCGGTGGCCAGCACGTATTCGTCGACCAGCCCGGCCCGCGCGGCCGCCCCGGCGAGCGTCGCGCCGCCGATGTCCATCGGGCCGCCGTCCTCGGCCTTGAGCCGGGTGACCTCGGCGACCGCGTCGCCGGTGACCAGACGGGCGTTCCCGTCGACCTCGTCGATCGTCGAGGAGAACAGCACCTTCGCCATGTCCCGCCAGCGGCGCGCGAAGGCGATCTCCGCCGGAGTGGCGTCGGGCCGCTGGTCGCCGGTCGGCCAGGAGGAGTTCATCGTCCGCCACAGCTTGCGCCCGTACAGCGTCGGACTCGGTGGCCCAGCCCCCGACGCGTCGGTCCGCCGGGGGAAGGGGCCGCTCCGGTACCGGTCTCGGGCGACGTCGCGGTGGGACGCGGAGGGCCAGCAGGTCGCGGTGGGCGGCGACGAGGCCCCGCAGTCGGTGTGCCGGGCGCTCCGGATCAGGGGCGGGGCGGTTCTCCGCCCGCGGCGAGGAGATCGGTCACGAGGCGACGGGCGTACGCGGCGTCGAGTCCGGCCGGGCGGAAGAGGATGCGGTACATCAGGGGGGCGACCACGCGGTCCATCACCGTCTCCACGTCGGGGGCGTCCTCCTCGCGGCCGACCGTGCGGGCGAGCATGACGTCGACCTGTTCGGCCGCGTAGGCCGAGCACTGACCGGCGTTGCCACCGTCCGGGTCGCCGAGCAGGGCGTCACGGATGTAGGCGCGGCCGGACGGGGACGACATCTCGTCGAGGAACTGTTCGGCCCAGGCCGCCAGGTCGGACAGCAGGTCGCCGTGGCTCTCCGGCGCGGTGTCGGGCCGCAGGCGCTCCACCGCGACGTCCGACAGCAGCTCCTGGAGGTCGCCCCAGCGGCGGTAGATCGTCGAGGGGGTGACTCCGGCGCGCTGGGCGACCAGCGGGACGGTCACCGCGTCGCGGCCCCGCTCCGACAGGAGCTCGCGGACCGCGGTGTGCACCGAAGCCTGGACCCGTGCACTGCGCCCACCGGGGCGAACCATGGGCTGACGACTCATGGCCCCCACCTTAAAGCACGGATATTGCGTTTAGAGGGTGAGTGGGCCGTGCTCGACGGCCGCGCCGGGACCGCACGGTCCGCCCGGCGCGCTCAGGCGGCCGGCGCGAGCGGTCGGACGGACTGCGTCCGCTCGTAGGCGTGTCCCGCCCGCAGCAGCTCCCGCTCGCCGAAGGGGCGGCCGAGCAGCTGCATACCGATCGGCATCCCCGCCGAGTCGTGGCCCACCGGGACGGACAGCGCGGGCACTCCGGTGATGTTGGCCGGGGAGGACAGGCGTACGTAGGCGTCGGAGACGGCCTCGGTCGCGCCGTCGGACCAGGTGACGCTCTCCTGGCCGGCCCTCACCGCGGTCATCGGGACCGCCGGGGCGGCTATCAGGTCGACCTTCTCCAGAACGCGGGCCCATGCCTCCCGCATCAGCGTCCGGGAGCGCTGGGCGCGCAGGTAGTCGCCCGCGCCCATCAGCTCGCCGGCCTCCAGGAGGACGCGGACGTCCGCCTGGTAGAGCTCGGGGACCGTACGCAGCGTGCCCTCGTGGTAGGCGGTGGCCTCCGGCACCATCAGCCCCCATTGGGTGGCCTGGATGTACCGGGTCATCGGGATGCCGATCTCCACGAGGCGGGCGCCGAGCGATTCCATCCGCGCGATGCCCCGGCGGACGGCGGTCTCCACCTCCGCGTCGACATGGACGAAGTAGTAGTCGCGCGGCACCCCGACGCGTACGCCCGTCAGGTCCGGGTCCCGTTCCGGCCGGTGGTCGACGGCGGGGGCGGCCGACGAGGCGGGGTCGCGCGGGTCGTGTCCGGCGAGGACGGTCAGGACCAGGGCCGCGTCCTCGACGGTGCGGGCGACCGGGCCGACGTGGTCCAGCGACCAGGACAGCGACGTGACGCCGTGGCGCGGCACCAGCCCGTAGGTCGGCTTGAGGCCGACGACCCCGTTCAGCGCGGCGGGAACGCGGATCGACCCGCCGGTGTCGGTGCCGAGGGCGAAGGTCGCCGCCCCGGCCGCCACCGCGACGGCGGACCCGCCGCTGGAGCCGCCCGCGATCCGGTCGCGGTCCCAGGCGTTGCCGGTCTGCGGGGTGGTCAGGCCGTAGGCGAACTCGTGGGTGTGGGTCTTGCCCACGAGGACGGAGCCCGCGGCCCGCAGCCGGGCGGCGACCGTGCTGTCGGCGGTGGCCCGGTGGCCGGCCCGGACCCGTGAACTGGCGCTGGTGGGCGAGCCGGCGACGTCGATCAGGTCCTTGAGCGCGACCGGGACGCCGTGCAGCGGCCCCCGGAACACGCCGCGGGCCGCCTCCCGCTCGGCCTCCCGCGCCGCGTCGCGGGCCTGCTCGGCGGTGACCGCGACGTACGCCCCGACGTGCGGGTCCACCTGGCCGATGCGGTCGAGGACCGAGTCCACCAGCTCGACGGGGGAGAGCCGGCGGGCGCGGATCTGCCGAGCGGCGGCGGCGAGGGTCAGCTCATACGGCTGCATCGCGCCCCTCCTTTCCGGGCTTTCCGGGCTTTCCGGCGCGGTAGGCGCCGGCGGGCGGGACGTCCCCGAAGTCCAGCTCGCGCAGGACCGCGACGACGGAGTGGATGTGGTCGGCGGTGGCGGCGACCGCGGCGTGGCGGTCATCGGGCAGCGGAAGTCCGGCACGGTCGGCCCAGCGGGCGGCCTCGGACGGCGCGAGTTCAGGGGAGGGCACAGGTTTCTCCTGGTCAGGGGCGCGGCAACGGGAGCCCGCGCCAAAAGCTAACGGTTTGCTTTAACCCGACCGTAGGGCCTACCGTCGAGCTAAAGCAAATACGTTGCTTTTAGGAAGGGAGCCCCCCATGCCCGGCGCCACCTCCGGCGCGCCCGCGGCCCCCGACGCCGCCGCCCACGGCGCTGGACAGGCCGCCCGCACCCGTACGCGGAGGCGCACGGCTTCCTTCGCTCTCCACGTGTCGGTCCTCGCGGCCCTCCTGGCCGCGTCCAGCGCCCCGACCCCGCTCTACCCTCTCTACCAGGACCGGTGGGGCCTCTCCGCGCTCGCCGTCACCGTGGTCTTCGGCGCGTACGCCCTGGCCCTGCTGCTCGCCCTGCTCACCACCGGGGCGCTCTCCGACCACCTGGGGCGGCGCCCCGTCCTGGTCGGAGCCCTGCTGGTGGCGGCCGGCTCCATGGTCCTGCTGGCCTCGGCGGACGGCGCGGGCTCCCTGACCGTCGCCCGGCTCCTGCAGGGGGCGGCCACCGGCGCGGCCACCAGCGCCGCGGGCGCGGCACTCCTCGACCTGGAGAACCCCCGGCGTCCGGGCCGGTCCGCCCTGGCCAACAGCGTCACCCCGGTCGCCGGCATGGCCGCCGGCGTGCTCGTATCCACCCTGCTCGTCCGGTTCGCCCCCGCACCCACCGCCACCGTCTACGCACTGCTGGCGGCGCTGTTCCTCGCCCAGGCGATCGCTGCCGTCTTCACCGCGGAGACGGCCCGCCGCCACGCGGGCGCGCTGCGGTCGCTGCGCCCGCGCGTCGGCCTCCCGCCCCCGGCCCGCCGCACCCTGTCGGCCGCGGGCGCGGCTGTCGGCACCGTCTGGGCGCTGGGCGGCTTCACCTCCTCCCTCGGCCCGGCCCTCGTACGCCTGGTGGCCCCCGACGCCCCGCAAGCAGCCCGCGGCATGGTCTTCTTCACCCTCAGCGCCGCCGCCGCTTGCACGGTGTGGGCGCTCAGGAACAAGCCACCCCGCGCCACGGCGATCGGCGGCTGCCTGTCCGTCCTGCCCGCCGCGGCCCTGACCGTGAGCGGTCTGCACGGCGCCGGGCTGCCGGCCGTCCACGGCGGCGCGGTGCTGGCCGGCATCGCGTTCGGCGCGGTTTCCCAGGGGGTGCTGCGTACGCTCCTCGCCTCGCTCGACGAGCGGGACCGCGCCGCGACCCTGGCCGCGTACTACCTGCTCAGCTACCTCTCCATGAGCCTGCCCGCCGTCGCCGCGGGCGCCGCCACCCAGCGCTACGGGCTGGGGGCCACCTCGCACGCCTACGCCGTCACCGCCGCCCTGCTCGCCCTGGCGGCCCTGGCGGCCCTGGCGGCACTCACCGGGTCACGGCGCGGGGCGGCCCGTCCCGCGGCCGACCTGCCCCACGGAACAGAACAAGGAGTCGACACGCCATGCACACCTCCCCCACCGCCCCCATCCCCTCCTGGACGCTGGGCGGCCTCACCGTCCACCGGATCGACGAAGTCGCCCTCCCGCCCGCGACCGGGCCCTGGCTGCTGCCCGACGCCACGCCCGAGGTGGTGACGGCCCAGGAGTGGCTGCACCCCCACTTCGCCGGCCGGGACGGGGCGCTGCACATCGACAGCCACAGCTTCGCGTTCGCCGTGAACGGGGTGCGCGTGCTCGTCGACACCGGCATCGGCAACGGCAAGGAGCGGGCCAACCCGGCCTGGCACGACCTGCGGACCGACTTCCTGGAGCGCCTCACCGCCGCCGGCTTCCCCCCGGACTCCGTCGACCTGGTGATCCTCACCCACCTGCACGCCGACCACGTCGGCTGGAACACACGGCGGGTGGACGGCGCGTGGGTCCCCACCTTCCCCAACGCCCGCTACCTCACCTCCCGCGCCGAGCGGGAGTTCTGGGCCGGGTACGCCATGGAGGAGGCACGCGCACAGATGTTCCGCGACTCCGTGGTCCCGGTCGAACAGGCGGGTCTGCTGAGCACGGTCGACGTCCCGCCCGCGGGGGCCGAGATCGTTCCCGGCCTGCGCCTGGTCCCGACCCCCGGCCACACCCCCGGCCACGTCGCCGTGGAACTGACCAGCCGGGGGGAGAGGGCGCTGGTCTCCGGCGACTGCGTCCACCACCCCGTCCAGCTCGCCCACCCCGGCATCGGCGCCTGCGTCGACATCGACCCGCGCCGGTCCGAGGCCACCCGCCGCACGCTGCTCGGCTCCCTCGCCGGCACGGACACCCTCCTCCTCGGCACCCACTTCGCCCCGCCCACCGCGGGCCGCGTGGTCGCCCACGGGGACGCCTACCGGCTGGAGCCCGTCCCCGCCCACTGAGCCGCACCGGCCCCGCCGCGGCGGGGGCCCGGCCGCTCGGACCCACCAGGGCCGTTGCTCGGAATCCGCCGCCGGGTCCCCGTGAGCCGACCCGGCCGGACGTCAGGCCGGGTCGAAGTCGGTGCCGCGGGAGACCTTCTCCCACTGGGCCAGTTCGGCCCGTACGGAGTCCAGGTGGCCGGTGAGCAGGTCGACCGCGTCGCTGCCGAGCGCGAGGCGGAGCGGGGTGCTGTCGGCGTCCAGGGCCAGGCGGATCGCCGCCGCCGCTTTCGCCGGGTCGCCGGGCTGGCTTCCGTCGCCGCCCAGGACGGCCTGCCGGGTCGCGCCGACCTTCTCGGCGTACGCGGGGTTCTCCTCGGAGAAGTACGCCGCGCCCTTGCCGAACAGGTTGGTGCGGAACGCGCCGGGCTCCACGATCAGCACCTTGACGCCGAACGGCGCCACCTCGTCGGCCAGGGCCTCCGACAACTGCTCCAGCGCCGCCTTGGTCGCGCTGTACGCGGAGAACCCGGCGAAGGACAACTGCCCGCCGAAGCTGCTCATGTTGACGATCGCACCGCTGCCCCGCTCCCTCATGTGCGGCAGCAGCGCGCGGGTGAGTCGCGCCGGACCGAACACGTGCAGGTCGAACAGGTCGCGCAGCTCCCGCTCGGTCGTCTCCTCGAACGCTCCCACCTGGGTGCGGCCGGCGTTGTTCACCAGCACGTCCACCCGGCCGTAGCGGGCCAGGACGTCGGCGGCCACGGCGTCGATCCGTGCGCCGTCGGTGACGTCCAGGCTGATCGCCTCCGCGCGGTCCGGGTGCGCGGCGACCAGGTCGTCCAGCGCCTCCGTCCGCCGGGCCGTGCCGATCACCGTGTCGCCGGCCGCGATCGCGGCCTGGGCGATGGCCCGCCCGAAACCGCTGCTCGCGCCGGTGACCAGCCAGACCTTGGCGTTCTCGCTCATCTTCGTCCCCCTCGTCGCCCGCCGTCCGGGGCTCCCCGTCGGCAGGCCCCATCCTTCGCCGGACGGCGGGGGCGCGTCCAAGACCCGTTGTGATAACCATCAGTTATGGATGTCCACGGTCGCGACCTGCGCTACTTCGCCTCGGTCGCCGAGGAGTTGAGCTTCACCCGCGCCGCCGAACGGTCGTACGTCTCCCAACCCGCGCTGAGCAAGCAGATACGGGCGCTGGAGAAGCTGCTCGGCGCGGACCTGTTCGAGCGGGACCGCCGGACCGTGCGGCTGACCGCCGTCGGCACGGCCCTGCTGCCGCACGCCCGCGCGGTGCTGGCCGCCTGGGAGGGCGCGCGGGCGGCGGTGGAGGAGGCGAAGACGGCCGAGCGGCACACCCTGGTGATCGGCATGTCCACCAGTCCGGGGCGCGGGCTGCTGCCGGCCCTGCGGGCCCGGCTCCTGGCCGGGCGCCCGCGGGCGCGACCCGTCCTGCGCCAGGTCCCGTGGTCGGACGCCACCGCCGGGTTGGCCGACGGGACCAGCGACGTCGCCTTCGTCTGGCTGCCGCTGCTGGACGAGGCCCGCTACCGGTACGCGGTGGTGGCCCGCGAACCCCGGTCGGTCGCGCTGCCGGACGGGCACCCCCTGGCGGTGCGGGCCGCGTCCGACCCCGAGGGGAAGGTGGACTTCGCGGAGCTGATGGCGGAGCCCTTCCTCGCCCTCCCCGCGGAGGCCGGCCCCCTGCGGGACTACTGGCTGGCCCTGGACGCGCGGGACGGCCGCCGGCCGCGGATCGGCGGGGTGGTGGCCAGCGCCGAGGAGACCCACGAGGCGGTCGCCGGCGGGCAGGGGGTGGCGCTGCTGGCCGCCGGCAACGCCCCGCTGGTCGCTCGGGACGGGGTGGTCGCCGTGCCGGTCCGGGGCGTTTCGCCGTCCCGGCTCGCGGTGGCCGCCCGGCGGGGCGACGAGAGGCCGCTGGTGCTCGCCTACCTCGCCGCCGCACGGGACCTCGGGGCGGCGGCCTGCTGACGCGGCGTCCGGCGCGGGGCGGCGAGCGGGGCGGACTCAGTCGGCGGGGACGACGCGGGCGACGACGGTGTCGACCAGGTGGTCGAGGGCGGTGTCCGCGAGCATGTCCGGCAGGGTGAGTGCTCCAGGAGGAGACCGGTCATGGCCAGGTGGAGGACGAGGAACGCGTCGCGGTCGCCCGGCAGCCCGCTCTCCCGGTGGAAGGAGGCGTTCTCGTCGGAGGCGGAACGCACGGTGCCGGTCAGTCGCCTGCGCGGCTCCGGGCGGCGGGTCGCCTCCAGGCGGAGTTCCAGCAGGGCCGGATAGCCCGTGCGGTCGGCGGTCATCCGCCTGACCAGCCAGTGCATCAGCTCCGCGACCGGTTCCCGCGAGGGCGGGGCGCATCGCCTGTCCGACCTGGACCGGGTCCGGTGCCATCCGGCTGTGGATGCGCGCGTCGTCTGCATCAGGAGGTCGTCGCGGCTGGTGAAGTAGTTCGACGCGGTGCCCACCGGCACGCCCGCCCGCTCGTCCACGGCGCGGAAGGCGAGCCCGCGGGCCCCTTCGTGCGCGAGGACGTCGATCGCCGCGCCCGCGAGCGCCGCCCTGCGCTCGGGGTTCTTCGCCATGAGGCGCCTCCCGGATCGGTCGCGCCCGGATCGGTTGCGCAACCACTACACCTGAAGCACTATCAGCGTCGTGGTCGGCGTCCGCCCGTCGGGCGGCGCCCAACCAGCCCTCCGCAGGAGGCCGCTCGGGTCGATCGGCCCGAGCCCATCGACAGAACAAGGACGTATGCGCAAGCTCACCTACTTCATCGCCTGCTCGATCGACGGATTCATCGGAGACCGCGGCGGCGACGCCTCGGCGATGATGCGCTTCGTCAGCGAGGAGTTCATCGGGTTCCTGACCTCGGAGTACCCGGAGACGATCGCCGCCGAGGGACGCAAGGCCCTCGGGTGCGACGACGCCGAGAACCGGAGGTTCGACACCGTGGTCCAGGGGCGGAGGAGCTACCAGCTCGCGCTGGACGCCGGGATCACCAGCCCCTACGCCCACCTGCGGGAGGTCGTGGCCTCCCGGACGCTCACGGAGGCCCCGCACCCGGACGTCGAACTGATCGCGGAGGACCCGGTCGCCCGGATCAGGCAGCTCAAGGCCCAGGACGGCGAGCTGGGCATCTGGCTCTGCGGCGGCTCCCAGCTCGCGGGGGAGCTGTTCGAGGAGATCGACGAGTTGGTGATCAAGACCTACCCCATCGTGTACGGGGCCGGGATGCCGATGTTCGGCGCGGAGTTCGCGGCCACCGAGTTCACGTTGGAGGGGGTGCGGACCTTCGAGAACGGCGCCCTCGTCCGGACGTACAGCCGGACACGCTGAGCCCGCGGGCGGCCGGGCGCGCTCCAGGAAACCGGTTCGTCAGCGGGCGGCCCGTCGGGTAGGTGTTGCCCATGACTCCTCCCGATGAAGACCTGCTCCCGAGCACCCGCCGCGCCCTGCTGCACCGCATCGCCGTCGCGCAGAAGGACGGCCGTGCGCCGTCCCTCGTGGCCGCCGTGCAGCGGAACGGGCGCATGGTCTGGAGCGGGGCGCGGACCTGCGGGGAGGGCCGGGCCCCCGACGCGGACACGCAGTTCAGGATCGGCTCCCTCACCAAGACGTTCACCGCGGTGCTCGTCCTGCGGCTGCGGGACGAGGGGTTGATCGACCTGGACGATCCGCTGGAGAAGCACCTTCCCGGCACCGGAGCGGGCGACGCGACCGTCTTCCAACTGCTCGGGCACACCGCCGGGCTGGGCGCCGAGGCACCGGCCCCCTGGTGGGAGCGGACGCCCGGCAGCCTGCGTCCCCGGCTCGCCGACGTGCTGGGCGACCGGCCGCGGAAGCACCCGGCCGGTCACCGCCACCACTACTCCAATCCGGGCTACACGCTGCTCGGCGCCCTGATCGAAGCGGTACGCGGCGTCTCCTGGGAGGAGGCGCTGCGCCGCGAGATCCTGGAGCCCCTGGGCCTGGACCGCACGACGTGCGAGCCCGTGGCACCGCACGCGGCCGGCTGGGCCGTCCATCCCTGGGCCGATGTGATGGTGAGCGAGCCCGCCGAGGATCTGGGGCTGATGGCGTCGGCCGGGCAGCTCTGGTCGACCGCGGCAGACCTGTCGGCGTTCGCCGCGTTCCTGTCCGAGGGGGACGACCGGGTCCTGTCGGCGGCCTCCGTACGGGAGATGCGCACCCCCGCCGCGCCGGCCGAGGAAGGGGGCGGCGGATACGGTCTCGGCCTCCAGATCGTGTCGGGTGGAGGCAGCGTGCTATTCGGCCACTCGGGGTCGCTGCCCGGATTCGTGGCGGGGCTGTGGATCAACGCGCAGGAGGACGTCTCCGCGATCGTGCTCGCCAACGCCACCTCCGGTCTGCCCGCCGCATCGGTGGCCGCCGAACTGGTGGGGATCGTCGCGGAGGCGGAGCCGCGGCTCCCGGACCCCTGGCGCCCCCTGCCCGACGCGGACGGGGAACTGCTCGCCCTGACGGGCGTCTGGTACTGGGGGACCCACGCCTTCACGGTCAGGCTCCTGGCGGACCGGGGCCTGGAACTCGCACCGCTGAACGGCGGCGGTCGCGGCTCGGGCTTCACCGCCGGCCCGGACGGCTCCTGGACGGGACTGAGCGGCTACTACGCGGGGGAGACGCTCCGGATCGTGCGCAAGGACGACGGATCGGTGGACCATCTCGACCTGGGCTCGTTCGTCTTCACCCGAGAGCCGTACGAGGTGGGAGCGGACGTGCCCGGCGGAGTGGACGCGGCGGGCTGGCGGGGCCTCCCCGGCTGAACCCAGCAGCAGGGGCCGGTGTTTCACGTGAAACACCAGCCCCTCCCCTCCTGCTCCAGCAGGAACCCGCCGGTGCGTGCAGGCATACGACAGGCGCGGGCCGGGACCGGCCCGTCAGAGGGTCAGCTTGAAGCCCACATGGCTGGCGGTGAAGCCGAGCCGCTCGTAGAAGCGGTGCGCGTCCTCGCGGGTGGCGTCCGAGGTCAACTGCACGAGCCGGCAGTCCAGGCGGCGGGACTCGTCCACCGCCCACTGGATCAACCGGGTGCCGAGGCCACTGCCGCGTTCGTCGGCGTGGATGCGGACGCCCTCGATGATCGAGCGGGTCGCACCGCGCCGGGACAGTCCGGGGACGATGGTCAGTTGCAGGGTCCCGATGACACGGCCCTCGCGCACGGCGACGACGACGTGCTGGTGGGGGTCGTCGGCCAGCCGCCGGAACGCCGCCCGATAGGGGGCGAGGTCGTCCGGCGACTCGCGCCGCGCGCCCAGCGGGTCGTCGGCGAGCATCGCGACCACCGCCGGCAGGTCGTCCTCGGTGGTGGGGCGTATCTCCAGATCGCTCATGATCGGCATCCTAGGACGCCGCGTGCGGACGGCTTGAGGGCCACTCGGCACTGGTGCGCCCGAGCGGCAGCCGACGCGACGGGGGCCGGGGCTCAGCCCGTGGCGAGGGAGAACGGGGCGAAGCCGCGTGCGCCGTCGCCCGGCAGGTCCGGGATGCCGTACGTCATCGCGGCGCTCCGCATCGTGAGCTCCAGCCCCCGAGCCGTCAGCCAGCCGAGCAGCTCCGTGTGCCGGGCGTCGAGGTCGACCCGCAGCGGCCGGTCCGTCGCCGAGGCCAGAGCGGTGACGAGGGCCTGCGCGGTGGCCGTGTCCCGCGCGACCAACGGGCCGACCGCGTGCGCACCGCCGCTCGGCCAACAGGCCGCGAAGCCGATCAGCTCACCCCGGTCCTCGGCGACCTGGATCCGGTCGGAGAACGCCGGGAGCCGGGCGAGGAGATGGGTCCGGTCGACGCCGAACACCGCGAGGTCGAGCCGGACGATCGCCTGCAGATCATCCGCCGCCGCCGGACGGGTGGCCACGGTGGAGGACGAGGGCGACGCGGCACCAGAGGGGGCGCGGAACGGGCCTTCCAGCCGCTGGGCCACCCCGACGGCGGAGAAGCCGAGCTTCTCGTAGAGCGGCTGCCCCTGCGCGGTGGCGTACAGGGCGAGCGGGGTGTGGGCCGTCTCCTCCATCACCTGCTCCATCAACCGCCGCGCGAGCCCCTGGTGCGCGTAGCGCTGTGCCACGAGCAACATGCCGATGGCGGCGAGGCGCGGCCCGTACGACGTCAGCACGCAGGTCGCCGCCAAACCCCTGCCGTCCGGAGCGTCGATCCCGTAACCCGTGCCCGCCGAGAGCAGCAGCCCCCACCGATGCTCGTCGCGCGTCCAGCCGCGGTCCTCGCAGAGATCGGCGCAGGCGACGAGGTCAGCCCGGTTCAGGCGCCGGATCGGCAGGTCGACGAGGGGGTGGGGTGATGGGTTGTGCATGGGATCAGGCTGTCTGACGGGGTGATCGTGCGTCCAGCGGTTTGGCGGAACTGGCCGAGAACCACGATCGGCGGACCGGGCGGGACGGACGGGGCAGGTGGGTGGTTTCACGTGAAACATGAGACCGCGACCTCCCTGCCGGGCGGTCAGCCGAGGTCGGGGGCGTGCAGCGCCCGTACGCCTTCGATGTTGCCGTCCAGGTAGTGCCGCAGGGAGAGGGGCACGAGGTGCACGGCCGCGATCCCGACCCGGTTGAACGGCACCCGGACGATCTCGTACTCCCCGCAGGGCTGCTCGATCTCCGGGCCGTGCCGGAGGGAGGTGTCCATCGACGCCAGCCGGCAGACGAAGAAGTGCTGGACCTTCACGCCCGCCACCCCGCCGTCCGCGATGTGCTCGACGGTGTCGACGAAGCAGGGGACGACATCGACGACCTCCGCCCCGAGTTCTTCGTGGACCTCGCGGTGCAGGGCGTCGACGACGGTGGCGTCCTCCGGCTCCACCCCGCCACCGGGGGTGACCCAGTACGGATCGACCCCCGGCTTCGTGCGTTTGATGAGGAGGAGATCGTCGCCGTCGAGCAGGATGGCACGTGCGGTGCGCTTGACCACCGGGCGTTCGGTCATGGCAAGAGCGTGGCCCAGGGAGCCCGGTCTGAAACTCCCGCGGCCCGCCGGGGCCCCGCCCCCACGGTCGGCAATCGTCGCCGCGCGCCCGTGCGGAGCCGGGCCCGGACCTACGCCCCGCTTTGGTCGAGAGCCGCGTCCAGGGCCTGCGCGACATCGGCCAGCAGGTCCTCGGGGTCCTCGACGCCGACCGAGAACCGGATGAAGCCCTCCGCCACCGCGTCACCACCCCAGCGGCCCCGCCGTTCGGCCGTGGAGCGGACGCCGCCGAAGCTCGTGGCGTCGTCGACCAGACGCAGCGCGGACAGGAAGCGCTCGGCGCTCTCCCGATCGGGCAGGGTGAAGGACACCACCGAGCCGAAGCGCCGCATCTGGCGCGCCGCCGTGGCGTGCGAGGGGTCGGCGGGCAGCCCCGGATACCGCACCCCGGTGACCTCCGCGCGCTGCGCCAGCGCCTCGGCGAGGACGAGGGCGGTGGCGCACTGGCGGTCGACGCGCAACGGCAGCGTGGCCAGAGAGCGGTGCGCGAGCCAGGCCTCCATCGGGCCGGGGATCGCCCCGACCACCTTGCGCCATCGCCGCACGTCCGCCGTCAGCCGGGGATCGCGGCAGGTCACATGGCCGAGGAGGAGGTCCCCGTGCCCGGTCATGGCCTTGGTGTCGCTGGCGACCGAGAAGTCGGCGCCCAGCTCCAGCGGGCGCTGGCCGAGCGGCGTGGCCAGGGTGTTGTCGACGGCGACCAGGGCGCCCGCCTCGTGTGCGGCCGCCACCAGCCGCCGGATGTCGCAGACGTCCAGGCCCGGATTGGACGGGCTCTCGATCCACAGCAGCTTCGCCCCCGACAGCAGGGCCGACTGGGCGTCGCCCCCGGTCGGGGCGGTGCGGACCTCGACGCCGTACGCCGTCAACTGCTCCCGGACGAGCGGCAGCGCCTGGTAGCCGTCGTCCGGCAGGACCACCGCGTCGCCCGAGCGGACCTGGGAGAGCAGCACCGCGGTGATCGCCGCCATGCCGGAGGCGAACACCGTGGTGCCCACGTCCTCACCGGGCGCCTCCAACGCGCCGATGGCCTGCTCCAGGCGGCTCCACGTCGGGTTGGTCTCCCGGCCGTAGGTGTAGGGGCCGACCGGATCGCCGGAGAGGTGGAAGTGCGCGGCGAAGACCGGACCGGGCAGGGCGGGTTCGAACTGCTCCGGTGCGGGAAGTCCGGCACGTACGGCACGCGTTCCCTCGCCC
The DNA here is from genome assembly GCF_055588985.1 of Streptomyces sp. NPDC041970. Lineage (NCBI taxonomy): Bacteria > Bacillati > Actinomycetota > Actinomycetes > Kitasatosporales > Streptomycetaceae > Streptomyces > Streptomyces sp. NPDC041970. The sequence goes on along the minus strand of NZ_JBVJCD010000003.1, from coordinate 195,459 downwards.
ATGGCGCTCATGCTGCTCCTCCACTGCTCTCCCCCGGCGGCTGACCGGCTGCCCCGCACTCTTCCAGGCCCCCGGAGCACGCCTTCGCCGGGGGCCCGCGTCAGTCCTCGTCGGGCAGGACGACGTTGAGCGCCCAGGACACGACCGAGATGACCAGCCCGCCGAGCACGGCCGTCCAGAACCCCTCGACGTGGAAGCTGAGATCGAGCACGCCGGCCAGCCAGGAGGTCAGCAGCAGCATGAGGGCGTTGACCACCAGGGTGATCAGCCCGAGCGTCAGGATGAACAGCGGGAAGGTCAGCAACTGGACGACCGGCTTCACCAGGAAGTTCACCAGGCCGAAGAGGAGAGCGACCAGGATCAGGGTGAGGGCCTTGCGGCCGGTGCTGCCGCCCTCCAGGGTGATGTCACTGATCAGCCAGATGGCGACGGCCAGCGCGCCCGCGTTGGCGATCGTCTTGACTACGAAATTCATCATGTGTGTGATCGTGGCAGACATGATCGGCGGCCGACACCGGAGCAACCGGCGGCGGGGACGACGAGGGGCGGACGGGCCATGAAGGCATTCAGACTGGACGAGCTGGAAGCGGAGCGGGCCGCCAACGACGGCGCGTACCTGCAGTTCCTGCGGGAGCGCAACATGTCCGTCGGCCTGTACGCGCTGGACGCGGGGGCGCTCGATCCGCAGCAGCCGCACCAGCAGGACGAGGTCTACCTCGTCGTCAGCGGCCGCGCGTCGATCACGGTCGGGACGGAGACGACCCAGGTCGCCAGGGGCAGCGTCGTGTACGTGCCGGCGGGGGTGGCGCACAAGTTCCACCACATCACCGAGGATCTGCGGGTGATGGTCGTCTTCTCGCCGCCGGAGGGCTGAGGCCGCGCGCCGACAGTCCCTAGGGGCTCGATCAGGGGTTTTCAAGGGGTGCGGGGGGCCGCCGGGCGCCTTCGCGCGCCTAGCATCGAGGGAGGAGCCCAGAGAGAAGAGGTAGAGGTGATGGCCGTGCGGGAGATATACGCGGGAATGCCGTGGTGGGTGAAGTGGATCGCGGTGCCCCTCATCGCGCTCTTCGTGTTCGGCGGCTTGATCGCCAGCGTGGTCGGCTTCGTGGTGAGCCTGCTCTTCAAGGCCCTGGTCTTCGTCGTCCTGGTCGGTGGGCTGGTCTTCGTCGTCCGGAAGTTCATGTCGTCGTCGACCTCGCGCGGTGACTGGTAGTACACGGATTCGGGCGAACGAACGCTCCCCAGAGCAGGCGAGGACCCGGCCGGGATTAGCCCAGGCGAGCTAAGTCGCAGGCGAAACCACTCGTCTGCCGGAAGCGGCCGATACAGTGACCTACCACTGCCGCCATCCGGAATGTGACCTTCTGTCACTGAGCTGACTGAGTGATCATTCGGGGAGTACGACAGTCCGGTCGTTGGCCTCCGATCGCCGGCGTCCGGCCCGGTCCTCGCCGGTGGTTGGGCCCGATGCTCCGGTATTCCGGTTCCCTCCGGCGCCTCGGGATCGTGGCAGGCTCGCGGGGGCGGCCCCCGCGGGAGGGCTGATCGCCCGTCACCATGCCTGGGGGTGGCCTTTGACCACGGCATCGAGCACCGCTGTCCCGACGTTGATCGGCTCGGTCCAGCGGGCATTGCGGCTGCTGGAGGCTGTGGGCGCCCATCGGGACGGCGCGCCCGCCAAACAGCTCGCACGCGAGGCGGGGCTTCCGCTGCCGACCGCGTACCACCTGCTGCGCACGCTCACCCATGAGGGTTATCTCCGCCGGGAGAACGGGGTCTTCCTCTTCGGCGCGGCCGCCGAGAACCTCACCTCGGCGCCGGGAGGCAGGAGCCGGCCCGCCTCCGTCGCCGACTCCCTCGGCCACTGGCGCGACGCCATCGGCGCCCCGGTGTACTGCGCGGTCTACTGCGACGGCGAGATCGAGCTGGTCGCGGTCGCGGACGCTCCCGACACCCCGGCGGTGGAGGAGTGGGCCTCGTTCCGCGAGACCGGTCACGCGCACGCGATAGGGCAGTGCCTCCTGGCCCAGCTCGACGAGAAGGCCCGTGAGGACCACCTCGACCGCCACCCTGTTCGACCCCTCACCCGTTACTCAGTGCGAGATCGCGCGGCATTTCTTGACCGGTTGCGCAAGCTCCGCAGGGGTGAACCGGTCATCGAACGTCAGGAGTACACGCTCGGGACCGTGTGCGCCGCCATCCCGGTCACCGCCGGGACCACCATTGCCGCGATGGCCATTTCCGTACCCCTTGACCAAGAAGAACGATTGCTCCCCGCAGTCGAACAGTTACGTGGCGAAGTGACCAGCCTCTTGCGTTCGTTCGTGTTCTCTATCAGTATCTGAAAAATCACTCCTTGTGATCTGCTATCGCGTGCACCACGATGGCGTCAATGGGGCCAAGGGGGATCATTCCTGGCCAGTTTCATCTACTGCGGGGTTGAACGATGCGCGAGTCGGTTCAAGCAGAGGTCATGATGAGCTTCCTCGTCTCCGAGGAACTCTCTTTCCGTATTCCGGTAGAGCTCCGGTACGAGGTCGGCGATCCATACGCCATCCGGATGACCTTCCATCTGCCCGGCGATGCCCCTGTGACCTGGGCGTTCGGCCGGGAACTGCTGCTGGACGGGCTCAACAGCCCCAGTGGCGACGGCGATGTGCACATCGGCCCGACCGAACCGGAGGGGCTGGGCGATGTGCACATCCGGCTCCAGGTCGGCGAGGACCGCGCGCTCTTCCGGGCCGGCACGGCGCCGCTGGTGGCGTTCCTCGATCGGACGGACAAGCTGGTGCCGCTCGGGCAGGAGCACACGCTGGGTGACTTCGACGGAAACCTGGAGGAGGCGCTCGGACGCATCCTCGCCGAGGAGCAGAACGCCGGCTGACCGGGTGCGCCCGGCGCACGCCCACCGGTCCCACCCGCCGGTCGCGCGATCGCGCCGCCTGCGCTCCCGTACGCGCTCCCCCCGCACCCCCGCCCGGCCCCGCGGTCCGTCATCCCGTCTTGCGGCGGCGGCCCCGGCCGGTCCGGGCGGGCGCGGCCGTCGCCGCCGGCGCGCCCCCGGCCCCCTGCCGGTCCGCGGAGACCACCAGGGCGGCGAGCACCGTGGTCACCGGCACGGAGGCGACCAGTCCGATCGAGCCGACCAGCGTGCGGACGATCTCCTCGGCGACCAGCTCGCTGTTGGCCACCGTGCCCACACTGCTCTGGGCGATGGAGAAGAGCAGCAGCAGGGGCAGAGCCGCGCCCGCGTACGCCAGCACGAGAGTGTTCACCACCGAGGCGATGTGGTCCCTGCCGATGCGGATGCCCGCCCGGTACAGCCCCTTCCACCCCATGCGCGGGTCCGCCTGGTGGAGCTCCCAGACGGCGGAGGTCTGGGTGACCGTCACATCGTCGAGCACGCCGAGCGAACCGATGATGACGCCGGCCAGCAGCAGGCCGCTCATGTCGATGTCCGGGTACAGGCCGTGGATGAGACCGGTGTTGTCGTCGGTGTTGCCGCTCAGGCTCGCCCAGCCGATGAACAGGGAGCCCAGCAGCCCGATCAGCAGCAGGGAGATCAACGTGCCGATGACCGCGACGGACGTACGGGCCGTCACCCCGTGGCACATGTAGAGCGCCGCCAGCATGATGGCGCTGGACCCGATCACCGCCACCACCAGCGGGTTCGAACCCTGGAGGATCGCCGGGAGGATGAACAGGGTCAGCACGGCGAACGACACGGCGAGCGCCACCAGCGCCATCAGCCCGCGCAGCCGGCCCACCACGACCACCGCCAGGGCGAAGACCCCGGCCAGCAGCGTCATCGGAAGCCGCCGGTCCACATCGGTGACGGAGTACTGGAGGTCGCGCGGCGCGTCGGGGGCGTACGCCACGACCACGCCCTGGCCCTCGCGCAGTTGACGGGGCGCGTCCGGCTGGACCACCTCGACGAACGTCCGGCCCTTGTCGTTGCCGCTGGTCACCTCGATCGTGGCCTTCGCGCACCTCCCCTGCTGCTCGTTCACCGCCTCCCGGCCCGAGGGCGTGGAGGTGTCGCCGGTCGGGGGCACCTGCCCGGCGTTGACCTCCGCGCAGTCGACCTCGTCGACCCGGACGACCCTGCCGTCCTGGGTCTGCCGGTCGAAACCGACGCCGGTGCGCTCGTGCTCCGGCGCGCCGCCCGGCCAGAACGCGATCAGGCCGACGACGACCGCCGTGGCGAACGGGATCAGGACGGCGGCGATCACCTTGCGCAGGTGCCGGGAGACCGGGGCGGCCGGTCCGTGGCTGTGCGTGTGGCCGTGGGCGTGGCCCGAGGGCGGCTGGGGTGCGGGGTCGCTCTGGGGGGAGGTCACACGGCGATCATCGCAAGTACGGCAAGGCCCCCTCTGGTCAGCTCGCCGGAAAGGACGCTAGCGTGGGGGCGCCTTTGCACACGCGGGAGCTCGGAGCACCGGGCTGAGAGGGCGCTGACCGCCGTACGCCGTACGGGACACGCTGCGCCGACCGCTGAACCTGTTACCGGGTAATGCCGGCGTAGGGAGTAGGTCACATGACCACATCGGACGCACGCACGCCTGCCTCGCAGCGGGACGACGAGGCCGGGAAGTCCATCGGCTGGCACAAGGGGTACGTCCAGGGCTCGCGCCCGGACCTCCGGGTGCCGGTCCGACAGGTGCACCTGACCAACGGCAAGGACGTGACGCTGTACGACACCTCGGGCCCGTACACCGACCCCGCCGTCGAGACCGACGTCCGCCGGGGCCTCGCGCCTCTGCGGGAGGGCTGGATCGTCGCCCGCGGCGACACCGAGGAGTACGCGGGCCGGCCGGTCCGCCCCGAGGACGACGGGGTCAAGCACACATCGCCGCGCGGCGGGCTGCGCAACCTCGACGCCGTGTTCCCCGGTCGGCCGCGCCAGCCGCGCCGCAGCCGCGACGGCCGTCCGGTCACCCAGCTCGCGTACGCGCGGCGGGGCGAGATCACCCCGGAGATGGAGTACGTCGCCATCCGGGAGAACGTCGCGGCCGAGACCGTGCGCGAGGAGATCGCGGCGGGCCGGGCCGTGCTGCCGGCCAACGTCAACCACCCGGAGATCGAGCCGATGATCATCGGCAAGCGGTTCCTGGTGAAGGTCAACGCGAACATCGGGAACTCGGCGGTCACCTCCTCGATCGAGGAGGAGGTGGACAAGATGACGTGGGCGACGCAATGGGGCGCCGACACGGTCATGGACCTGTCCACCGGCCGCAACATCCACACCACCCGTGAATGGGTGCTGCGCAACTCCCCGGTGCCGATCGGCACGGTCCCGCTCTACCAGGCACTGGAGAAGGTCGACGGCCGGGCCGAGGAGCTGACCTGGGAGATCTACAAGGACACCGTCATCGAACAGGCCGAGCAGGGCGTGGACTACATGACGGTGCACGCCGGAGTGCGCCTGGCGTACGTCCCGCTGACGGCCCGTCGCAAGACGGGCATCGTCTCGCGCGGCGGCTCGATCATGGCGGCCTGGTGCCTGGCGCACCACAAGGAATCGTTTCTCTACGAGCACTTCGAGGAGCTGTGCGACATCCTCGCGGCGTACGACGTCACCTACTCACTCGGTGACGGGTTGCGCCCCGGTTCGATCGCCGACGCCAACGACGAGGCGCAGTTCGCCGAACTGCGGACGCTGGGCGAGTTGAACACGATCGCCAAGCGGCACGGCGTCCAGACGATGATCGAGGGCCCCGGCCACGTCCCGATGCACAAGATCAAGGAGAACATCGACCTCCAGCAGGAGATCTGCGAGGAGGCCCCGTTCTACACGCTGGGCCCGCTGACCACGGATGTCGCCCCCGCCTACGACCACATCACCTCGGGGATCGGAGCCGCGATGATCGCCTGGTGGGGGACGGCGATGCTCTGCTACGTCACGCCCAAGGAGCACCTGGGGCTGCCCGACCGGGACGACGTGAAGACCGGGGTGATCACCTACAAGATCGCGGCGCACGCGGCCGACCTCGCCAAGGGGCACCCCGGAGCGCAGGAGTGGGACGACGCGCTCTCCGACGCGCGGTTCGAGTTCCGGTGGGAGGACCAGTTCAACCTGGCGCTGGACCCCGACACGGCGCGGGCGTTCCACGACGAGACGCTGCCCGCGGAACCGGCGAAGACGGCGCACTTCTGCTCCATGTGCGGGCCGAAGTTCTGCTCGATGAAGATCTCCCAGGACATCCGCCGTCAGCACGGCGGCTCCCAGCGGGAGATCGAGGAGGGCATGGCCGAGAAGTCGAAGGAGTTCGCGGCCTCGGGCAACCGGGTCTACCTCCCCATCGCGGACTGACCGGTCCCCCGTCCGCTCCTCGGCGAGGGGCGGACGGGGGCGCCTGGGCCCGACCGGAACGTGAACGTCCGTGCCCTATGGGCCGGTTCGTGTTCTTCGGGGCTGTCTGGCCTGGTTGGCCCCTTGTCAAACGACAGTATGGACACGGTCGGGCGGCATCTCTGTGTACGTTTGGCCAGCGGCTCGTCCCAGCTTGACCCGTTCCTTATCTGTGGCTTACTTTCCGGCTTGCTTGGCTTGTTTTTGCGCCCTCGCACGGGGGCTCGGGGAGGGAATCGCAGTGAACTGGTACCTGGCCGTACTCAAGAACTACGCAGGCTTCAGCGGACGCGCGCGCCGCAAGGAGTACTGGATGTTCGTGCTCTTCAACTTCATCGCCGCCGTGGTGCTCTACGCCATCGGCGCCGCGATAGGCACGCAGATCCCGTACGGCATCTACGTCGTCGCGGTGATCGTCCCGTCGCTGGCGGTCATGGTGCGTCGACTGCACGACACCGGCCGCTCCGGCTGGTGGTTCTTCATCAGCTTCATCCCGCTGGTCGGCGGCATCATCCTGCTCGTCTTCCTCGCCTCGGAGGGCAAGCCGGAGACGAACCAGTACGGCGTGAACCCGAAGCTGGCTCCGCAGACCGTCTGATCCACCGCTCCGGTCGTTCCGGAGCGCCTTCCGGGCCGGGCGCGGCATCCGCCGCCCCGGCCCGTGGCATGTCCGGGCCCGTCCGCGGCGGGGCGGCCGTCACTCCGGTCGGTGCTCGGGGCCGCCGAAGTCCGGGCTCGTGAAGTCGGGGCTGGTGAAGGTCGGCCGGGGGCCGGCCGCCGGGCCCTCGCCCGGTCCGGAGAACTCCGGCCTGCTGTACCCGACCCTCGGGAGGCGGTGGGGCGGGCGGTCCGGGCCCCGGTCGGCCAGGGCGTCCCGCAGGAACGGCAGGATGCCGCGCTCCAACAGGGCGTGCCGCCAGGCCTCACGGGACCGCGCGACCTCTTCCGAAGGCTCCTCCTCCGCGGGCTCGGCCGCCGGGGGCGCGGTGCCGTTGCGGAGCGCGGTGACGAGCAGCCCGGCCGCGGCGACCAGGGCGGCCGCCGCGGCGACGGCCGCGAAGAACCACCCGGCCGTGACCAGGGTGGCGCCGAAGTCCCTCGACGACGCGGCCGTCCTCAGCAGGTGGCCGGCCAGCAGGAAGATGACCGCCGCGGTACCGGCCAGCAGCGGGGTCAGGACCGTCAGGACCGCGCCGACCCCCGCGCCCGGTCCGACCCCCGCGCCCGGTCCGGCCGCCGCGGTCCGCGCCCCGGCGGGGGCGCCGTGCGGGTCTCCGCCGGCCGTCGCGGCGCGGGCGCGGACGTAGTGCGCGTACTCGGCGGCGGCGGCCGAGGTGATCGGCGCCGTCGCGCCGAGGGCCATGGCGCGCAGGTGCTCGGCGCTGAACCGGTCCCCGAGGCCCGCGAGCTCCGGGCGCTCGTGGGCGTGGCGCAATACCTCGGCCAGAATCCGCTCGTACTCGGGGCCGTCCTCGGCCAGCAGGTGCGGAGCGCTTGTCATCTGCATCCCCCGATGCCCCGTCGGCGCCCGACTGCCCGTGTGGCCGGGCGAGGAGGGCGGAAACGGAGGAGAGCCTGCTACGGACAGGCCGATGGTAGAGCGATCACGCCACGGGGGGACAGGGTGCTGCCGGAATCCGACCCCGTGGAGGGGCCTTCGGCCCGGCGGGGGCGTCGCTTCTCCGCCGAGATTCAGCCACGCAGAGGCAGTTGGACGACCAGGAGCTTTCCGGCCATGGTGACTCCGCCGTCCATGGCGATCGCGAGCCCGTCGGCGTAGACGTGCGGGCCGTTGACCACGGGCCCGGAGCCGTCCTCCCCGTCCTCCGAGCCGACCTCGCCCAGCAGGTACGGGATGGGGCTGTGGCCGTGGACGACGCGCTGGCCCCCATACGTGGTCATCAGCTCGCGCACCGCGTCGGCGCCGCCCTCGTCCCGGAAGGCGAACCGCTTGGTGAGCTTGCGGAACAGGTCCCAGCACTCGTCGGCGTCGTTGCGCGTGAGGATGGCGTGGACCGTGTCGTTGACGTCCTCGATGGTGGACCCGTAGTCGAGGTAGGCCGTCGTGTCGGAGTGCATCAGCAGGTGCCCGTCCTCCTCGACGACCGCGTCGAGGCGCGACATCCACTGGAGGTGCACGTCCTGGAGGCGGTCCATGTCGCTCTTCTGGCCGCCGTTGAGCAGCCAGGCGGCCTGGAAGGTGGCGGTGCCGGCCCCGGAGTTGACGGGCGTGTCGGCGAACCGCTTGGCGCCGATCAGCAGCAGCTCGTGGTTGCCCATCAGGGCCTTGCAGTAGCCGCCGGCGGCCGCGGCCTCGGCGGAGAGCCGCATGACCAGGTCGATGACGCCGATGCCGTCCGGCCCGCGGTCGGTGAAGTCGCCGAGGAACCAGAGCCGGGCGTTGCCCGCGGCCCAGTTCCCGTCGGCGTCGATGAGGCCCTGCTCGACGAGGGCGGCCAGCAGCTCGTCCAGGTAGCCGTGGACGTCGCCGACGACGAACAGCGGGCCGCGCCCGTCCTCGTACGCCGGTCCCGCCTCGGGACCGGCCAGCACCTGGGCGGTGTCGGCGCGGTTGATGACGGGCAGGTCCCGCTCGGTCGGGGTGTAGCCCGCGGGCGGCTCGTCTCCGAGGGCGGCGTTGCCGGGGTGCGGCGCAGGGGGCGGCGCGGGCGCGTACGTCGGCACGGCGGCCTGCGGCGCGGGCGCCGGGGGCGCCGGATGCGGCGCGACCGCTCCGGGCGACTGCGGTGGCACGGGCGTCTGCGCATACGGCGGAACCCTGAAGTCACGCAACGTCGCCGCCCGCACCACGGGTTCCTGACCGGCCCCCTGAGTCATCGACCCCTCCACCACCGTCGCGCCGCCGTACACCTGACGGGCCCTGCCTGGTAGAGGTGGTCCGCGGTGTCGTGCGCCCATCATAGGAATGCGGATCGCTCCGTGTGACGCACCAGGGGTGGTGAATCCCGGTGCGCACACGGTTCATCGGCTGATTCGTCCGAAATGAGGCGATCAGTCCCCGGTGGGCGAGCGCGGTGCGCTGACCGTCGTACGGGGCGGCCGTCGCTGCGAGGAGGTCCGGACGATGAGTTCCGTCGGTATGACCTGCTCCACCGGGCCGTCGTGCTCCACCCCCTCGATGGCGTCGATGAGGAGCTGGACGACGGCCGTGCCGATGCGGCGGGGCTTCAGCGAGAGGGTCGTGATGGGCGGGTCGGTGGCCGCGTACACGGTGGACTCGCTGCAGCAGACCAGCAGAAGGTCCTCGGGGACCCGCAGCCCGTAGCGGCGGGCCGCCGCGAGGAGATCGGTGCCGTTGGGGTCGAAGAGGCCGTAGACGGCGTCCGGGCGGTCCGGGCGGGCCAGCAGCCGGTCGGCGGCGACCGCGCCCGCGCACGGGTCGTGGGCCGGGTAGGACTCGTACACCGGGTCCTGGCCGACCCGCTCGCACCAGTGCAGGTAGGCGGTGGTGGAGAGCCGGGTGTACGTGTCGGTGGTGGTGCCGGTCAGCAGCCCGATGCGGCGGGCGCCGGCGGCGGCGAGGTGGTCGAGGAGGTCGAGCACGGCGGCCCGGTGGTCGTTGTCGACCCAGGCGGTGACGGGGAGCGACCCGGCGGGTCGGCCGTCCGAGACGACGGGCAGGCCCTGGCGGACCAGCTCGGTGACGACCGGGTCCTGGTCGGAGGGGTCGATGACGACGGTCCCGTCGAGCGCGACGTTGGACCAGACGTCGTGCCGGGAGGTGGCGGGGAGGATGACGAGGGCGTAGCCGCGGGCGAGCGCCGCGGAGGTCGCGGCTCTCGCCATCTCCGCGAAGTACGCGAATTCGGTGAAGGTGAAAGGTTCATTCCCGTACGTGGTCACGGTCAGGCCGATCAGTCCCGACCTGCCCGTACGGAGGGTTCGGGCCGCGGCGGACGGGCGGTAGCCCAGGCGCTCGGCGACCTCGCGGACATGGCGGCGGGTGGCGTCCGGGAGCCTGCCCTTGCCGTTGAGCGCGTCGGAGACGGTCGTGATCGAGACGCCGGCCGCGGCGGCCACGTCACGGATTCCTGCCCGTCCCGGCCGGCCGCTGCGCCGGGGGGTCTCCGCCCGGCTCACCTGGTGCTTCCCTGCTGCTGTCATGGCGAGCCGATAGTAGGGCTCCCGAGGGTGGTCGGTCCGGTCGCATATGCACGGGTGGGCAGTCACGTTTCTGCATGGCAGTTCGCCCCTAATACCCCTGTAAACCAAGGGTGTTGGCGCGTATTGCATATGACTATCAGGTGCGGATGGGTGGCAGCCTGCCAAATGTGCGATGTCTCGAAGAGGTCTCAACTCACCGGTTCGGGGGACGCGCGCCACGGCGCAGGCCACCGGCGCACGCCGTTATGGCGAATGCGCCCCCCCGAGAGGCGGGCCGCGGGCGCGCTGTCTCCGGGCGCCGCGGCCGCCGGGGCGCTCGCACCGTTCGCAGCGGCGGCCAATCCTCATAAGGTGAGCAGTATTGCTGTGCACGGACGGTCGAGGAGGACCCTGCGGTGAGCGAGACGAGCCCCAAGCTGCGCGCCGAACTGGACGGCGTTCCCGCCTACGTGCCGGGCAGGCCGGCTGCCGCCGGCGGACCGGTCGCGTACAAGCTGTCGTCCAACGAGAACCCCTATCCGCCGCTGCCGGGCGTGCTGGAGTCGGCGCTCGCCGCGGCGCGGAGCTTCAACCGCTACCCGGACATGGCGTGCACCGGCCTGATGAACGAGCTGGCCGGCCGTTTCGATGTGCCCGTCTCGCACATCGCCACCGGGACCGGGTCGGTGGGCGTGGCCCAGCAGTTGCTGCAGGCCACCTCCGGGCCGGGGGACGAGGTGGTCTACGCCTGGCGGTCCTTCGAGGCGTACCCGATCATCACGCAGGTCAGCGGTGCGACCTCGGTCAAGGTGCCGTTGACCGACGGGGAGGTGCACGACCTCGACGCGATGGCGGGGGCGATCACCGACCGGACCCGGCTGATCTTCGTCTGCAACCCCAACAACCCCACCGGCACGGTGGTGCGCCGGGCCGAGCTGGAACGGTTCCTCGACCGGGTGCCGAGCGATGTGCTGGTGGTGCTGGACGAGGCGTACAAGGAGTTCGTCCGCGACGCGGACGTGCCGGACGGGATAGAGGTCTACCGGGACCGGCCCAACGTGGCGGTGCTGCGGACCTTCTCCAAGGCGTACGGCCTGGCCGGGCTGCGGGTCGGGTTCGCGGTGGCCCATGAGCCGGTGGCCGCGGCGCTGCGCAAGACCGCCGTGCCCTTCGGCGTCAGCCAGGTCGCCCAGGACGCGGCGGTGGCCTCGCTCCGCGCCGAGGACGCGCTGCTGGGCCGGGTCGGCGCGCTGGTCGCCGAGCGCACCCGCGTGACCGAGGCGCTGGTGGGCCAGGGGTGGGCGGTCCCGGAGTCGCACGCCAACTTCGTCTGGCTGCGGCTCGGCGAGCGGACGTTGGAGTTCGCGGCCGCCTGCGAGCGGGCCGGTGTGGTGGTGCGGCCGTTCGCGGGCGAGGGCGTGCGGGTCACGATCGGGGAGAGCGAGGGCAACGACCTGTTCCTGAAGGCGGCGGAGGCGTTCCGCGCCCGGACGTGACCGAGCCCGAGCCCGTCGCGCGGAGCGGCCGGCGCCGAGGCGGGACGCGTCCGCCGCCGGCGTGCGGCCGGACGCGGCGCCGCGGGTTCGGCGCCGGGCGGAGTGTGGTGTGACGCACACGGGACCGGCGTACGGCGGGATGTGACGTACCGCACGCCGGGCGGCGCTTCCGCGCCGGTGGAGCCGGTGCGATCCATGGGCCCCGGACCTCGAACGACGAGGTCCGGGGCCCTGTGCGTGGGGGCGTGGCCGAAAAAGGGGGGCCCGGCGAACGGCTCGAAAGCCTGTGCGTCATAATCGCTTGTGAATGTGAACGCGTTCACAAGCGCACCCCGCTTTCTCCCGTGATCGGGCGGAACGTCGGGGACGCGGCCGGTGTGACCACGGCGATGTAAGGAGACAAGACGTGGACCTCGCTCTGGCGCCGGAGACCCTGGCGCGCTGGCAGTTCGGCATCACCACCGTCTACCACTTCCTCTTCGTCCCGCTGACGATCTCGCTCGCCGCGCTCACCGCGGGCCTGCAGACCGCCTGGGTGCGGACGGACGACGAGAAGTACCTCAGGGCGACCAAGTTCTGGGGCAAGCTGTTCCTGATCAACATCGCCATGGGCGTGGTCACGGGCATCGTCCAGGAGTTCCAGTTCGGCATGAACTGGTCCGACTACTCGCGCTTCGTCGGGGACGTCTTCGGCGCACCGCTGGCGTTCGAGGCGCTGATCGCGTTCTTCTTCGAGTCCACCTTCATCGGGCTGTGGATCTTCGGCTGGGACAAGCTGCCGAAGAGGATCCACCTCGCGTGCATCTGGATGGTCTCGATCGGCACGGTCCTGTCGGCGTACTTCATCCTGGCGGCCAACTCCTGGATGCAGCACCCGGTCGGCTACCGGATCGACGAGGAGCGCGGCCGGGCGGAGCTGACCGACTTCTGGCGGGTGCTCACCCAGGACACCGCGGTGACCCAGTTCTTCCACACCATCACGGCGGCGTTCCTGGTCGGCGGGGCCTTCATGGTCGGCATCGCCGCGTTCCACCTGGCCCGCAAGAGGCACATCCCGGTGATGCGGACCTCGCTGCGGCTCGGCCTGATCACCGTGGTGGTCGCGGGACTGCTCACCGCCGTCAGCGGCGACAGCCTGGGCAAGGTCATGTTCCGGCAGCAGCCGATGAAGATGGCCGCCGCCGAGGCGCTGTGGGAGGGCCAGGACCGCGCCCCGTTCTCGATCTTCGCGTACGGGGACGTCAGCGAGGGCCACAACTCCGTGGAGATCTCGCTGCCCGGCGTACTGTCCTTCCTCGCCCACAGCGACGTCGACGCCTACGTCCCCGGCATCAACGACGTCAACAAGGCGGCGCAGGAGAAGTACGGGCCGGGCGACTACCGGCCCAACATCCCGGTCGCGTTCTGGAGCTTCCGGTGGATGATCGGCTTCGGCATGGCCTCCTTCAGCCTCGGCCTGCTGGGGCTCTGGCTGACCAGGAAGAGGTTCCTGCTGCCGCCGGCGCTGCGGACCGCCGAGGACGAGGTGCCGCGTCTGGTCCTGTTCCGGAAGCCGCTCAGCCCGCGGTTCACCAGGCTCTACTGGGTCGTCGCGCTCTGGACGATGCTCTTCCCGCTGATCGCCAACTCCTGGGGCTGGATCTTCACCGAGACGGGTCGCCAGCCGTGGGTCGTCTACGGGGTGCTCCAGACGCGGGCGGGGGTCTCCCCCGGCGTCTCGCAGGGCGAGGTGCTCGCCTCGATGATCGTCTTCACCCTGCTCTACGCGGTGCTCGCCGTGATCGAGGTGAAGCTCCTCGTGAAGTACGTCAAGGCCGGGCCGCCGGAACTCACCGAGGACGACCTCAACCCGCCCACCCGGATCGGCGGCCACGACGCCGAAGACGCCGACCGGCCGATGGCCTTCTCGTACTGAGCACAGGAGCTGAGAGATGGAACTCCACGACGTGTGGTTCGTGCTCATCGCCGTCCTCTGGACCGGCTACTTCTTCCTGGAGGGATTCGACTTCGGCATCGGGGTCCTCACCAGGCTGCTGGCCCGCGACCGCAAGGAGCGGCGGGTCCTGATCAACACGATCGGCCCGGTCTGGGACGGCAACGAGGTCTGGCTGCTCAGCGCGGGCGGCGCGACCTTCGCCGCCTTCCCCGAGTGGTACGCCACGCTCTTCTCCGGGTTCTACCTGCCGCTGCTGGTCATCCTGGTCTGCCTGATCGTGCGCGGCGTCGCCTTCGAGTACCGGGCCAAGCGGCCCGAGGAGAGGTGGCAGAGGAACTGGGAGACCGCGATCTTCTGGACCTCCCTCATCCCGGCCTTCCTGTGGGGCGTGGCGTTCGGGAACATCGTGCGGGGCGTGAAGATCGACGCCGACATGGAGTACGTCGGCAACCTCCTCGATCTGCTGAACCCGTACGCGCTCCTCGGCGGCCTCGTGACGCTCTCCCTGTTCACCTTCCACGGAGCGGTGTTCGCCGGTCTCAAGACGGTCGGCGACATCCGGGCCCGGTCCCGCGCCCTGGCGCTGAAGCTGGGGCCGGTCACCGCGGTGCCGGCGCTGGCGTTCCTGCTCTGGACGCAGGCGGACAGCGGCGGCTCCTGGAGCCTGCTCGCGCTGATCGTGGCGGCGGTGTCGCTCGTGGGCGCGATCGGGGCCATCGCCAAGGGACGCGAGGGCTGGTCGTTCGCGCTGTCGGGGGTGACCATCGCGGCCGCGGTGGCGATGCTCTTCCTCGCGCTGTTCCCGAACGTCATGCCGTCCTCGCTGGACGACGCCTGGAACCTCACGGTCACCAACGCCTCGTCCAGTCCGTACACGCTCAAGATCATGACCTGGTGCGCGGGCATCGCCACGCCCATGGTGCTGCTCTACCAGAGCTGGACGTACTGGGTGTTCCGCAAGCGGATCGGCACCCAGCACATCGCCGACGCGCACTGACAGCCGCTTCCCGCGGGCCTCGTCGGCTCCGCCGCTCCGGCGGGGCCGACGAGGCCGACGATCTCGCCGGTCCCCCTGGGAGATGTTTCACGTGAAACCGATCGATCCGCGACTGCTCCGCCACGCACGCGCCACCCGCCGCTTCCTGGCGGCCGTCGTCGTCCTCGGCCTGGTCAGCGCCCTGCTGGTGATCGCGCAGGCGATGCTCATCGCCGAGATCGTGGTGGGCGGCTTCGAGGACGGGCTCACGGTCACCGCCCTGCGCACCCCCCTCTTCCTGCTCGCCGGGGTCGCCCTCGGGCGGGCCCTGGTCGCCTGGCTCACCGAGCTGGCGGCCCACCGGGCGAGCGCGGCCGTCGTCTCCGAACTGCGCGGCCGGCTCCTGGAGCGCGCCGCGCGACTCGGGCCCGACTGGTTGAGCGGGCAGCGCACCGGGTCCCTCGTCGCGCTCGCGACCCGAGGCATCGACGCGCTCGACGACTACTTCGCGCGCTACCTGCCGCAGCTCGGACTCGCGGTCGTCGTCCCGGCGGCGGTACTGGCCCGGATCGTCACCGAGGACTGGGTCTCGGCCGCGATCATCGTCGTCACCCTGCCGCTGATCCCGCTCTTCATGATCCTCATCGGCTGGGCCACCCAGTCCCGCATGGACCGGCAGTGGCGCCTGCTGTCCCGGCTCTCCGGCCACTTCCTGGACGTCGTCGCCGGGCTGCCCACCCTGAAGGTCTTCGGCCGGGCCAAGGCCCAGGCCGAGTCGATCCGCGCGATCACCTCCGACTACCGCCGCGCCACCCTGCGCACCCTGCGGATCGCCTTCCTCTCCTCGTTCGCGCTGGAGCTGCTGGCGACCCTGTCGGTGGCCCTGGTCGCCGTCACCATCGGGATGCGGCTCGTCCACGGGGAACTGGACCTCTACACCGGGCTGGTCGTCCTGATCCTGGCCCCGGAGGCGTATCTGCCGCTCCGCCAGGTCGGAGCGCAGTACCACGCGGCGGCCGAGGGGCTCTCGGCCGCAGAGGAGATCTTCACCGTCCTGGAGACCGAGCCCCGCGCCACCGGCGGCCACGACGCGCCGGGGACGCTGCGCCTGGAGCTGGCGGACGTGACCGTACGCCACGCGGGCCGCGCCGAACCCTCGCCGGCCGCCGCCTCGCTCACCGTGGAACCGGGGGAGACCGTCGCCCTGGTCGGCCCGAGCGGCGTGGGGAAGTCCACGCTGCTGAACGTGGTCCTCGGCTTCACGACGCCCGACGAGGGGACCGTCCGGGTCGGCGGCCGGGACCTCGCGGAGCTCGACGCCGAGCGCTGGCGGAGCCGTATCGCCTGGGTCCCCCAGCGCCCCCACCTCTTCGCGGGGACGATCGCCGAGAACGTCCGGCTCGCCCGCCCCGACGCCGACGACGAGGCCGTCCTCGCGGCCCTGCGCGACGCGGGGGCGTACGACTTCGTCGCGGCCCTGCCCGACGGGGCGCGGACCCCGCTGGGCGAGGACGGCGCCGGGCTCTCCGCCGGGCAGCGCCAGCGTCTCGCCCTGGCCCGCGCGTTCCTCGCCGACCGGCCGCTCCTGCTGCTGGACGAGCCGACCGCGAGCCTGGACGGCGAGAGCGAGGCGGGCATCGTCGACGCCGTGCGGAGGCTGGCGGCCGGGCGGACCGTGCTGCTCGTCGTCCACCGCCCGGCGCTGCTGGCGGTCGCCGACCGCGTGGTGACGCTGGAGGCGCACCCCGGAGAACGAGCGGCGGACCGTCACGGGGACGCCGGGGCTCCGGGCCCGGCCGTGCCGCAGCCGCTCGCCGGCGGGGAGCTGCTGGACGCGCGCCGGACGGAGGAGCCGCACGCGGAGTCCGCGCAGCGCTCGGGCCGGGTCCTCGCACGGGTCCGGGCGTCCGCCGGGGCGCAGCGGGGGCAGTTGGCGCTGGCCCTGCTGCTGGGCAGCCTGGCGGTCGGGTCGGCCGTGGGGCTCATGGCGGTCTCCGGCTGGCTGATCTCCCGCGCCTCCGAACAGCCCCCGGTCCTCCACCTGATGATGGCGGTCACCGCGACGCGCGCCTTCGGCATCGGCCGGGCGGTGTTCCGCTACGCCGAGCGGCTGGTCTCGCACGACGCGGTGCTGAAGCTGCTGGCCGGGGTGCGCGTCGCCGTCTACCGGGGGCTCGAACGCATCGCCCCCGCAGGGCTGCGCACCGCGCGCCGAGGCGACCTGCTGTCCCGGCTCGTCGCGGACGTGGACGCGCTCCAGGACTACTGGCTGCGCTGGTTGCTGCCCGCCGGGACCGCGCTCCTCGTGGGGACGGCGGCGGTCGGGTTCACCGGGTGGCTGCTCCCGGAGGCGGGGGCGGTCCTGGCGGTCGGGCTGCTGGCCGCCGGGGTCGGCGTGCCCCTGGTCGGCGTGGCCTGCGCCCGCCGTACGGAGCGTCAGCTCGCGCCCGCCCGTGCCGCGCTGGCCGTCCGGGTCACCGATCTCCTCGGCGGGACGGCCGAACTGACCGTGGCGGGTGCGCTGCCCGCCCGGCAGGAGCACCTGCGGGCGGCCGACGCGCGGCTGACCCGGATCGCCTCCCGCGCGGCCGCCGCGACGGCACTGAGCGGCGGGCTGTCCGCCCTGGTCTGCGGGCTCACCGTGGTGGCGGCCGCGCTCGTCGCGGTACCCGCCGTGCACGACGGACGGCTGCCCGGCGTGGCGCTCGCCGTGGTGGTGCTGACCCCGCTCGCCGCCTTCGAGGCCGTCACCGGGCTGCCGCTGGCGGTGCGGTACCGCCGGCGGGTGGCGCGGAGCGCGGAGCGGGTGTTCGAGGTGCTGGACGCGCCCGTCCCGGTCAGGGAGCCCGCGGTCCCGGCCGAGGGGCCCGGCTCCCCGTTCCCGCTGGAGGTCCGGGGGCTGACCGCCCGCTATCCGGGGGCCGGGCGGGACGCTCTGGCGTCGCTCGACCTGACGCTGACCCCCGGACGGCGCATCGCGGTCGTGGGCCCGTCCGGTTCGGGCAAGACGACCCTCGCCCAGGTCCTCCTGCGCTTCCTGGACGCCTCGTCGGGGACGTACCGGCTCGGCGGCATCGACGCGGCGGCGCTGGAGTCGGACACGGTGCGGCGTTCGGTCGGGCTGTGCGCCCAGGACGCGCACGTCTTCGACAGCTCGGTCCGGGAGAACCTGCGCCTGGCCCGCCCCGGAGCGACCGACGCCGAACTGCGCGACGCGCTCGCGGAGGCCCGGCTGCTGGACTGGGCGTCGGCCCTGCCGGAGGGGCTCGACACCCCGGTGGGCGAGCACGGCGCCCGGCTCTCCGGCGGTCAGCGCCAGCGGCTCGCGCTGGCTCGGGCACTGCTCGCCGACTTCCCCGTCCTCGTCCTGGACGAGCCGGCCGAGCACCTGGACCTGGCCACGGCCGACGCCCTCACCGCCGACCTGCTGGCCGCGACGCGGGGGCGGGCGACGGTGCTGATCACCCACCGGCTGACCGGCCTCGACGCCGTGGACGAAGTGCTCGTCCTGGAGGAGGGCCGGGTGGTGCAGCGCGGCCCGTACGCCGAACTCGCCGCCGAGGACGGACCGCTGCGCCGCATGGTGGAGCGCGAACGGGACACGGTGGGGGCGGCCCGCTGAGCGGGCTGCCGGGGGGCCGCGTCGGGCGGTGGGATTCGGGGGCGTACGGGAGGGGAACACGTCCGACTTTCCGTACAAACCCTCACTAACTAGGCTCGGCCCATGGCAGAGCCCGACCCGAAGGACCCGCCCGCCGACTCCACCGGGGCCGCCCGGAGCCTCCAGGGCCTCTCCGCCGAGCTGACCGCGCGGGTGCCGCAGCTCCTGGAGGCGCTGCGTTCCGTCGGGACGGGGCTGGAGCTGCACTCCACGCTGGACCGGATCTGCGAGACGGCCGCCGACCTCGCGCACGCCCGGTGCGCGGCGATCGGCGTCGTCGACGACGAGGGCGGGGCGCTCGCGGACTTCGTCACCCACGGCGTTCCCGAGGAGGTCGTCGCGGAGGTCGGCCGGCGGGCCGACGGGGGCCGGGGCCTCCTGTCCGCGCTGCTCCGCGCGTCCGCATCCGTGCGGCCGGCAGATCCGCCGGGCGGTCCGGAGGCCGCCGGACCGCCGCCAGGCGGCCCTGGGGCGCGGACCTTCCTCCAGGTGCCCATCCGGGTCCAGGGGGAGGTCTTCGGCGACCTCTACCTGACGGGGAAGCGGGACGGCGCGGAGTTCGGCGACTACGACCTCCACATGGTGCGGGTGCTCGCCACGGAGGCCGGGATCGCCCTCGGCAACGCCCGGCTGTACGAGGCGGCGCGGCAGCGGGAGCGCTGGATCGACGGCTCGGTCGCGGTGACCACGGCGCTGCTGTCGGGCGGGGACGCCGACGACGCGCTGTCGGTAGTGGCCGAACAGGCCCGCCGGCTCGCCGAATCCGCCGCGGGGATCGTGCTGCTGCCGGCCGAGGAGGGCGGTCTGGAGATCGTCGCGGTGTCGTCGGACGATCCCTCGCCCCCGCTCGGCATGATCGTCGGGCCGGAGAGCCCGGTGGTGGAGCGGCTGCTCGCCGGCGACGCGGTGTTCGTCGACGACTCGGCCGCCGACAGCCGGATGGTCACCGGGCTCGCGGACCGGTTCGGCCCGAGCATGATGCTGCCGCTGCACAGTGGCGGCCGGGTGCTCGGCGCGCTGGCGACCCCCCGCGGCCGCGGTGCGCGGCCGTTCACGGCGGCCGAGCGGACGCTGGCCACCCAGTTCGCCTCCCAGGCCGCCCTCGCGCTGATGATGGCCGAGGCGCAACGGGACCGGGAGCGGCTGGCGGTGTACGAGGACCGCGACCGCATCGCCCGCGACCTCCACGACCTGGTCATCCAGCGGCTGTTCGCCACCGGGATGATGCTGGAGAGCGCCCAGCGCAGGCCGGTGGCCCCCGAGGTGCGGACCGGCGTCGGCCGGGCGGTCGACGAGCTGGACGTGACGATCCAGGAGATCCGCACGGCCATCTTCGCGCTCCAGCAGGAACCGGCCGAGGCCCCCTCGGGGTTGCGCACGCGGGTGCTGCGGGAGATCAACCTGGCCGCCGTCCCGCTCGGTTTCAAGCCCTCGCACCGCTTCGTGGGCCCGGTGGACTCCCTCGTCGGCGAGCTGACCGGCAAGAACCTCGTCGCGGCGCTCCGCGAGGCGCTCTCCAACGCCTTCCGGCACGCCGGGGCCGGTGTGATCGACGTGGTCGTCGACGCGACGGCGACCCTGCCGGACGGCCGGGGCGCGGTCCGCCTCTCGGTCGCGGACGACGGGGTGGGCATCCCGGAGGGCGGTCGCCGCAGCGGACTGCGCAATCTGGCCCGCCGGGCCGAGTCCCTGGGCGGGGCGAGCTGGTTCGGGCCGGGGATCGGGGAGGGCGGCGGCGGTACGACGGTGGTGTGGGAGGCCCCGCTGTGAGGTCCGGGGCGGGCCGGGCCCGGCGGGCTTCAGGGGCCGGCGGCGGGGTGCGCCCGGCCGCCGCGGGACTTCAGCGCGTTGCCGCGCGGGCGGCGAGGATGCGCTCGATGACGATCGCCACGCCGTCCTCCTCGTTGGTCGCGGTCCGCCCGGACGCGGCGGCCAGCGCGTCCGGGTGGGCGTTGCCCATGGCGTACGAGGCGCCGGCCCAGCTCAGCATCTCGACGTCGTTGGGCATGTCGCCGAAGGCGACCACCTCGGCGGGGGAGATGCCCCGCTCGGCGCAGCAGGCGGCGAGCGTCGTCGCCTTGGAGACCCCGAGACCGCTGATCTCCAGAAGGGCGGAGGGGCTGGAGCGGGTGATGGAGGCGTGGTCGCCGGCGGTCTCGCGGGCCAGGGCGAGGAAGACGTCGGGGGCCAGCTCGGTGTGGTGGGCGAGGAGCTTGAGCACGGGCGCCCCGGAGTCCGGCGCGTCCTCGTGCAGCAGCTTCTCGGCGTCGGCGACCGCCGCGCCGGGGTCCAGGTGGAAGGGCGGGTAGGCGGGTTCGTAGTTGATGCCGGTCGTCAGCTCGACGGCGAACGAGGTGCCGGGGGCCGCCGCGCGCAGGGTGTGGACGACGCGCAGGGCGCGCTCGCGGTCCAGCGGCCGTACGGAGAGCAGGTCGCCGTCGGTCCGCAGGTCGGTGACCACGGCCCCGTTGGCGCAGATCGCGGTGCCGTGGCTGTGGCAGTGCTCCCGGACGACGTCCATCCAGCGGGCGGGCCTGCCGGTCACGAAGAAGACCTCGATCCCGGACTCCTCGGCTGCGGCGAGGGCCGCGACCGTGCGCGCGGACAGCGTCTTGTCGTCGCGCAGCAGGGTGCCGTCGAGGTCGGTGGCGATCAACCGGGTCACGGCGGGGAGAGGCGCATCGGTCACTGAGGTCACCCGGTCATTCTCGCCCATAGAGGTGCACGGGCGTGCGGAGGGGCGCACATCTGAGGGGGTGAGCCCGTGACCTGCGGAACATCCCCGAGGCATATGCCAGAGCTATCGCGGGCGTGCCCCGCCGGAGCCCGCGGTAGCGCGGGCGCACCTCGCCGGACGCCTCGTGTCGAGGCGCGCCCGTCCGGGGCGCGCGGGCGCGGACGCGCGTGCGGCGGGGCTCGGGCGGCAGGGCGACGCGCCGGGGGCATCCGTCACCGCGCGGCGGGAAGACGGGCGGCATGGGAGAGATCCGGGTTGGAACGTGTTCGTGGACGGACAAGGCGCTGGTGTCCAGCGGGTGGTACCCGCGGGGCCACCGCGACGCGGAGGGCAGGCTGCGGTACTACGCCGAGCAGTTCCCGGTGGCGGAGGTGGACTCCACCTACTACGGGCTGCCCAGCACCCGCAACAGCCTTCTCTGGGCCGACCGCACCCCTGAGGGCTTCCGGTTCGACGTGAAGGCGTTCTCCCTGCTCACCGGGCACCCGACCCGGCCCGAGGCGCTGCCCGCGGACCTGCGCCCGGCGCTCGCCCGCCCGCACGGAGGGGCGGGTGTCGACCCCGCACTGCTCGACGAGGTGTGGGACCGCTACAGCGCGGCCCTCGCGCCGCTGCGCGATGCGGGCCGCCTGGGCACGCTGGTCTTCCAGTTCCCGCCCCGGCTGGCGCCGGGCCGGCCGGCGGTGGAGTTCCTGCGCCGCTGCCGCGAACGGGCGGCGGGGTGGCCGGTGGCCGTGGAGTTCCGGCACCCCGGCTGGTGGCGGGAGGACCAGGCCGCGGCGACGACCGCCCTGCTGGCGGAGCTGGACGCCACGGCCGTGGCCGTGGACATGGTGCAGACGCTCCCCGCGTCCCTCCCGCCGGTCGTACGGGTCACGACCCCGGAGCTGGCCCTGGTCCGTTTCCACGGCCGCAACACCGCTTGGGGGACCGGCACCAAGGAGGAGCGGTTCCGGCACGCGTACACGCCGGAAGAACTCTCCGAGTGGGTGCCGCGCGTCCGCGCGATGGCGGAGCGGGCGCGGGAGGTCCACGTCCTGTTCAACAACTGCTGCGGCGACGCCGCCGTACGTGCCGCCGAGTCGATGCGGAAGCTGCTCGGTCTCCGGTAGGGGCGTGCCGCGCGGTGCGGCGGTGCGGCGGTGCACCGCGTCGGGGTCTCGCCGCCTCGCCGCACTGCCGTGTCGGGGCCTCGCCGCACCGCCGCCTCGCCGCACCGCCGCCTGGGCGACGAGGCCGGGCGGCGACGGCGCGTCGACGCCCTGGGGCGCACGGCCGGCTTCCTCAGCCCAGCCGGCCGACCGCCTCGGTGGCGATGGCCTCGAAGACGGCCGGGTCCACGCTGAAGTCGGAGTCGGCGACGGGCCAGTGGACGACGATCTCGGTGAAGCCGAGTTCACGGTGGCGGCCCAGGTAGTCGACGAAGGCCTCGACGCTGTCCAACGGGGTGTTGCGCTCCGGGGTGAAGCCGTGGAGGAGGATCTTGTCCATGGTTCCGGCGTCCCGTCCGATCTCGGCACAGGCCGCGCCGAGCCGCTCGATCTGGTTCCGCAGCGCCGCCGCCGACTGCTCGGGGGTCCCCTTCTCGAACAGCTTCGGGTCCCCGGTCGTCACCCACGCCTGTCCGTGCCGGGCGGCCAGCTTCAACCCGCGCGGGCCGGTCGCGGCGACGGCGAAGGGCAACCGGGGCCGCTGCACGCAGCCCGGAATGTTCCGCGCCTCGACCGCCGCGTAGAAGTCCCCGCCCTGCGTCACCGCGCCCTCGGTGAGCAGCCGGTCGAGCAGCGGGACGAACTCGCCGAAGCGGTCGGCCCGCTCCCGCGGCGTCCACGCCTCCTGCCCGAGAGCCGTCGCGTCGAAGCCGCTGCCGCCCGCGCCGATGCCGAGCGTCACCCGCCCGCCCGAGATGTCGTCGAGGGAGATCAACTCCTTGGCGAGCGTCACGGGATGGCGGAAGTTCGGGGAGGTGACCAGCGTGCCCAGACGGAGGCGCTCGGTCGCCGTGGCGGCGGCCGTGAGCGTGGGCAGCGCACCGAACCAGGGCCCGTCGCGGAAGCTTCGCCAGGACAGGTGGTCGTAGGTGTACGCCGTGTGGAAGCCCAGCTCCTCGGCGCGCCGCCACTTCGCGCGGCCGCCCTCGTGCCAGCGGTCGACAGGCAGGATCACGGTGCTCAGGCGCAGAGTCATGCCCCGAGCCTACGACCCGCGTTCCTGATGATCCACAGGCCGCGTGAGCGCCCCGTCCGAGCACCGGGCGACCGACCGCCCGCGCAACGAGCCGGCCCGGCGGCGGTGCGAGGGCGGTCGTCTACGGCCACGGTGTCCGGCCGTGACGGCCGTCCCTCCGGCCCGCGCCCATGGACTGTCCATGACGGCCACCCCTTCCGCCCGTGCCTACGGTGTTCGGCCCGCGCCCACGGCCCCTCCGCGACGTTCGCCCGCTCCCACAGCTCATCCGTGACGGCCGCCCTGCCCCCCCGTCCGTCCGGCCGCCCCGCCCGCGAGGTCGCCCCGCTGCCCCCCCGCCCACGCGCGCCAGGACATCGGCGCATTCGGGTTCAGCGCCCCTCCCGGCGTGCGCCCCCTTTCCTCCGCCTTTCCCGGATGTTCTCCCGATTGCCTCCACTGTTCGCCGCTCCCAGGTTTGATCCACAGCGAACTCGACTTTTCCACAAGGGATATGACGTTTCTGTGGACAACGGCGGTGCGTTTCAGGGCATTTGGCCGGACTTCTGTGGTTCTGTGGGCAATGGGGCGAGTGCGTCCAACGTGCGGGCCTGGACTTCGCGTTCCGTCGCCGCCGTGACGAAGTCGGCCACCCGGTCCGCGCCCACCAACCGCTGCACGGCTCGGGCCGTCCGGAGCGGGAGCAGGACCGGGCGGGTCGCCTCGTCGTCGGCCGCGGGCGCCTCCGCGCCGAGGTGGTGGTGCAGCGACCGGGTGGCGAACGTCCGCATGGCGCGGGCGAGTTCGGCGTCCACCGTCTGCTGGGCGAGGGGCCGCAGCCGGCGCACCAGGGTCGCCGCTTCGGCCGCGTCGGCGTCGGTGGGCGGGTGGTGGGCCAGGTAGCGGGCGAAGACGTGCTCGGTGGTGAACTCCAGGAAGCGGGCCGCTATGTGCTCCACCTGCCCGCGCAGCTCCCGCAGGTGCCCGGATATCGCCGGGAGCGGGACGCCGGCCGCGTGCAGCTCCACGGCGACCGCCAGCTCCTGCGGGCTCGGCACGAGGAACGCGTCGTCCCGGCCGGGGACCGGCTCCAGCACCCCCAGCTCCACCGCCTCCGCGATCGCCTCGTCGACCTGCGAGCCGCCGCCGAACCGGGCGTCCAGCTCGTCGCGCGTGATCCGGCCCGCCTCCTCGTCCGTCCACGGGCCGTGCACCTCGGCGGCCAGCCCCAGGACGCCGCCCAGCCCCCGGCCCGCGTCCCACGCCTCCAGCAGCTCCTTGATGCTGGCCAGGGTGTAGCCGCGGTCGAGGAGGTCCGCGATCTGCCGCAGCCGGGCCAGATGGGCGGCCCGGTACACGTTGGCCCGGCCGCGCCGCTCGGGGGTCGGCAGCAGCCCCCGGTCCTGGTAGGCGCGGATCGTGCGCACCGTGGCCCCGCTGGCGTGGGCCAGGTCCTCGATCCGGTACTCGGCGCTCCGGACCTCCGCCGACGGGGCCGAGGAGGCGGGGGACGCCGCACCCGCCCCGCTCACAGCGGAGGCTTCAGCCGGGCGACGGCGCGCAGGGCCGTCGGGCTCAGCCGGGACAGCAGCCGGGCGCCGCGCGCCTCCGGGGTGACCGGCACCACGGCCTGGTTGCGCACCACCGCCCGCAGGACGGCGTCGGCGACCTTCTCCGGCGGGTAGTTCCGCCGTCCGTAGAGCCGTCCCGCCCGCTTCCGCAGCCGTTCCTCCTCGACCGCGTCGGCCCCCGCGAACCGTGCCGTGGAGGTGATGCCGGTGTTGACGATGCCGGGGCATATCGCGCTCACCCCGATCGACCGCTCGGCCAACTCGGCTCGCAGGCACTCGCTGAGCATCAGCACGGCGGCCTTCGAGGTGCTGTACGCGGGGAGCGTCCGGGAGGGCTGGAAGGCGGCGGCCGACGCGGTGTTGACGATGTGGCCGCCCTGGCCGCGGTCGGCCATCTGCTTGCCGAAGATCCGGCAGCCGTGGATGACGCCCCACAGGTTGACGTCCAGGACCGCCTTCCAGTCCTGTGCGGTCGTCTCCAGGAAGGGGCCGGAGAGGCCGATCCCGGCGTTGTTGACCAGGACGTCGACGACCCCGTACTGGGCGGCCACCCGGTCGGCCAGCTTCTCCATGGCGGCTTCGTCGCTGACGTCGACCTCCTCGCCCCAGGCCGCCGGCGCCCCGACGCGCCGCGCCGTCTCGGCGGTCCGGGCAGCGCCCTCCGCGTCGCGGTCCACGGCCACCACGCGGGCGCCCGCCCCGGCGAAGGCCAGCGCGGTGGCCCGGCCGATCCCGGAGGCCGCGCCCGTCACCAGGACGAGCCGGCCGGCGAACCACCGCGCGTACGGGCTCTCGGCCGCCGCGTCCCGTACGGGCGGGCCCCCCTGTCCCGCCGACTCGTTGGCCGTGACGAAGTCCCCGATCCAGGAGGCCACCTGGTCCGGCCGGGTGCGGGGCGCCCAGTGCTTGGCCGGCAGCGACCGGCGTACCAGCGTGGGGACCCACTCCTCCAGGCGGTCGTAGAGCTGCTCGGAGAGGAAGGCGTCCCCGGTCGGCGTGATCAGTTGGACCGGGGCGTGGGCGTGGGCGTCGGCGCGCGGCCGGCTCAGCCGGGCGCGGACGTTGTCGCGGTAGAGCCAGGCGCCGTGCGCCGCGTCGTCCGGCAGGGAGGCGGTGGGGTAGTCGCCCGCCGGGACCTTCTCCAGCCGCTCCAGGATGCGCGGCCACCGCTTGCCGAGCGGACCGCGCCAGGCCAGCTCCGGCAGGACCGGTGTGTGGAGCATCGCCACGTACCACGACTTGGCTCCCTGACCGAGGAGTTGGCCGACGTGGCGCGGGGTGGGCCGGGTCGTCCGCCGCTTGATCCAGTGCCCGAAGTGGTCCAGCGACGGGCCGGAGATCGAGGTGAAGGAGGCGATCCGGCCCCTGGTCCGCGCGACCGTGACGAATTCCCAGGACTGCACCGACCCCCAGTCGTGGCCGGCGACGTGCACCGGCCGGTCGGGGCTGACCGCGTCGATCACGGCCACGAAGTCGTCGGTGAGCTTCTCCAGCGTGAAGCCTCCGCGCAGCGGCGCGGGGGCGGTGGACCGGCCGTGCCCCCGCACGTCGTACAGCACGACGTGCCACCGCTCGGCCAACCGCACGGCGACGTCCGACCAGACCTCCTTGCTGTCCGGATAGCCGTGGACCAGCACCACGGTCGGCCGGGCCGCGTCCCCCAGCTCGGCGACGCACAGCTCGACGCCGCCCGTGCGCACCCGTCGCTCACGCGCTTGAGACAGATCCACTCCGCCACCTTCTCCTCGGTCCAGCGCCGCGGGTGCGGCAGGTCGTCGCCCGGCCTCGGGCGCACCGCACGGCGCCCGGTCGCCGGGAACGGCCGCGGTCCTCTCGAACTCCGCGCCCGAGCGCCGTAGTTCCCTTGACCGGGGCGACCGTGCGCAGGCCGGGCCGCGGCGGGCCGCCGGGGCCCGCCGTGTGCGGTACGTGCTCGTAACGTGACACTGATGAATGTGACAATGCCCGGCGGCGGCGTCAAGGGGTGCGCCCGGCCTGTGGACAACCTCCGCCCCGCCCCTCCCCTACGGGGCCGTACGCCTGGAGGCTGATGCCGATCCAGCCGCCAGGGCTGACGACCCCGGCGCTGTGCGCCACTAGCGTCGTCCCCGTGACTGTGATCGTGACCGAAGCCCTGAGTATGCGGTTCCCCCGGGTGACCGCGCTTGACCGGCTCACGTTGGACATCGGACCGGGCGTGACCGGCCTGGTGGGTTCCAACGGGGCCGGCAAGTCCACACTGATCAAGATCCTGCTGGGTCTCTCCCCCGCCACCGAGGGCCGGGCCGCGGTGCTCGGGCTCGACGTCGCGACCCGCGGCGCCGCCATCCGGGAGCGGGTGGGGTACATGCCCGAGCACGACTGCCTGCCCCCCGACGTCTCGGCCACCGAGTTCGTCGTGCACATGGCTCGCATGTCCGGGCTGCCGCCGACGGCGGCCCGCGAGCGCACGGCGGACACCCTGCGCCACGTCGGCCTCTACGAAGAGCGCTACCGCCCCATCGGCGGCTACTCCACCGGCATGAAGCAGCGGGTGAAGCTGGCCCAGGCCCTGGTCCACGACCCCCGACTGGTCCTGCTCGACGAGCCGACCAACGGGCTCGACCCGGTCGGCCGCGACGAGATGCTCGGCCTGATCCGCCGCATCCACACCGACTTCGGCATCTCCGTGCTGGTCACCTCGCACCTCCTGGGCGAGCTGGAGCGCACCTGCGACCACGTCGTCGTCATCGACGGCGGAACGCTGCTGCGCTCCAGCTCCACCAGCGACTTCACCCAGACCACCACCACCCTCGCGGTCGAGGTCACCGACAGCGACGCCCACCCCGACGGCACGGCAGCACTGCGCCGGGCCCTCACCGAGGCCGGGGTCACGCTCGTCGGACACGACGGGATCGACACGGAGGGGCTGCCGGGCGCGGGCCACATCCTGCTGATCGAGGCCGCCGGCGAGGAGACGTACGACCTGGTCCGCGACAGCGTCGCCGGCCTCGGCCTCGGCCTGGTCCGCATGGAGCAGCGCCGCCACCACATCGCCGAGGTCTTCCGCACCGAACAGGGCGGGGCGCGGGATACCGCCGCCACCGCCGGGGCCGTGCCCGTACAGCAGAAGGGAAGCGGTCGCGATGAGCACTGAGACCGGGACCGCGGCCGGGCGCGACGCCTCCCGCATCCACAACATCGGCTACCGCTCCTACGACGGACCGCGGCTCGGCCGGTCCTACGCCCGCCGCTCGCTGTTCTCGCAGACCCTGCGGGGCTCCTTCGGACTCGGCCGCTCCGCCAAGTCCAAGGTCCTGCCCATGCTGCTGTTCGGCGTGATGACGCTGGTCGCGGCGATCCTGGTGGCGGTCTCCATGGCCGTGCCGGACGGCACGAAGCTGGTGATCGAGTACACCTCGTACGCGATCTACCTCCAGGCCGTCATCGGTCTGTTCATCGCCGCCCAGGCACCGCAGGCGGTCTCACGGGACCTCCGGTTCAAGAGCATCCCGCTGTACTTCTCGCGGCCGATCGAACGCGCCGACTACGTCGTCGCGAAGTTCGCCGCCACGGCGTCCGCGCTGTTCATCCTCACCGGCACGCCGCTGCTCATCCTGTACGTGGGATCTCTGCTCGCGGAGTTCGACTTCGCCGATCAGACCAAGTGGTTCGGCCAGGGGCTGGTGTCGGTGGCGCTGCTTTCCGTGCTGTTCGCCGGGCTCGGCCTGGTCATGGCCGCCCTGACCCCGCGGCGCGGCTTCGGCGTCGCCGCGGTGATCGCCCTCCTGACCATCACCTACGGGGCCGTCTCCACCGTCCAGGCCATCGCCTGGGAGACCGGGTCGGACGGGGCCGTGCAGTGGCTCGGCCTCTTCTCGCCGATCACGCTGATCGACGGGGTCCAGACCGCGTTCCTCGGCGCGACGTCCGCCTTCCCCGGAGGGGAAGGTCCGGGAGCCGGCGCCGGAGTGGTCTACCTGATCGTTGTTCTCGCGCTCGTCGCCGGCTCGTACGCCGTCCTGATGCGCCGCTACCGGAGGGTCGGGCTGTGACCACCATCGAGATCGACCACACCTCGCGCTGGTTCGGCAACGTGGTCGCCGTCAACGACGTCTCCATGACCATCGGCCCCGGCGTCACCGGGCTGCTCGGCCCGAACGGCGCCGGGAAGTCCACGCTCATCAACATGATGGGCGGATTCCTCGCCCCCTCGACGGGGAAGGTCACGCTCGACGGCCGGCCGATCTGGCGCAACGAGGCCGTCTACCAGCAGGTCGGCATCGTCCCGGAGCGGGAGGGGATGTACGACTTCCTCACCGGCCGGGAGTTCGTCGTCGCCAACGCCGAACTCCACGGGCTGGGAGCCGCCGAGGCGCAGAAGGCGCTGGCCACGGTCCAGATGGAGTACGCGCAGGACCGCAAGATCTCCACGTACAGCAAGGGGATGCGCCAGCGCGTGAAGATGGCGTCCGCGCTGGTCCACGACCCTTCGGTGCTGCTGCTGGACGAACCGTTCAACGGGATGGACCCGCGCCAGCGGATGCAGCTCATGGAGCTGCTGCGGCGGATGGGAGCCGAGGGCCGCACGGTCCTGTTCTCCTCCCACATCCTCGAGGAGGTCGAGCAGTTGGCCTCGCACATCGAGGTGATCGTGGCCGGCCGGCACGCCGCGTCCGGGGACTTCCGGAAGATCCGCCGGCTGATGACGGACCGGCCGCACCGCTATCTGGTCCGCTCCAGCGACGACCGGGCCCTGGCGGCCGCGCTCATCGCCGACCCGTCCACGGCCGGCATCGAGGTCGACGTGACCGAGAAGGCACTGCGCGTCCAGGCCGTCGACTTCGGGCGGTTCACCGAACTGCTGCCGAAGGTCGCCCGCGAGCAGGGCATCCGACTGCTCACCGTCTCGCCGTCCGACGAGTCCCTCGAATCCGTCTTCTCCTACCTCGTAGCGGCCTGAGTAGCGGCCTGAAAGGAGCTGTGCACCTCATGTACGACCCCACAGTCGCCCGGCTCACCTACCGGGCCCTGCTCGGCCGGCGCCGGGCCGCCATCCTGTTCGTCCTGCCGGCGCTGCTGCTGGTCATCGCCGCGGCCGTACGCGCGTTCGCCGGAGTCGACGACCAGGTCGCCGCGGACGTCCTCGGCGGGTTCGCCATCGCCACGATGGTGCCGCTGATCGGCGTGATCGCGGGCACCGGGGCGATCGGCCCCGAGATCGACGACGGATCGATCGTCTACCTGCTCGCCAAGCCGGTGAAGCGGCCCACGATCATCTTCACCAAGCTGATCGTGGCCATCGCGGTGACCATGGCGTTCTCCGCCGTGCCGACGCTCATCGCGGGCCTGATCCTCAACGGCAACGGCCAGCAGATCGCCGTCGCCTACACGATCGCGGCGCTGGTCGCCTCGATCGCGTACAGCGCCCTGTTCCTGCTGCTCGGCACGGTCAGCCGGCACGCGGTGGTCCTGGGGCTGGTCTACGCCCTGGTCTGGGAGACCCTCTTCGGCAGCCTGGTGCCCGGCGCGCGGACCCTCAGCGTCCAGCAGTGGGCCCTCGCGGTCGCCCAGCGGACGGCGGACGACGGAGCGATCACCTCGGACGTGGGCCTGCCGCTCGCCACGGCCCTGCTGGTCGGCGTGACGGTGGCCGCCACCTGGTACGCGGGGCAGAAGCTGCGCACGCTGAAGCTGGCCGGCGAGGAGTGAACCGGCCCTGACCCGTACGGACGCCCGTACGCCGATCCCGTACGTCCGCGACGACCCCCGCCCCCGACCGGGCGGGGGTCGTCGTGCGACCGGACGGGTGTGCGCGTGACCGTACGTTTATCGGGTCGTTGGGCAGGACGCGTGGAGGCGATTGGAATCCGTGGCGTCGTAGCGTTCGTGACATCGGGGAGTGCCGGAACCGGGTGGGGACGAGCCCACCGGACCGGTCATCGAGTGAGTGGCAACCGTGAGCGTCCTCCACCCCGCGGCCTCCGGGGTCAGGGGCGTCCTCTGTCGTTCCCGCACACGAAAGGCGTACCCATGCCCACGGAAGTCGCCCTGCTCGAATCACGCGCGCTGCGCGTCGAGCAGATGGGGCGCGTCGACGTCCTCGACAAGGTGAAGAGCCTTGTCATGCTCCCTGACGGGATGCATGTCCGCACCGAGGACGTGGCGCGGTACTTCGAAGTATCCACAACCTCGGTCAGGAGGCTGACCGATCGCCATCAAGAGGAGCTGACCGAGCACGGACTGCGCGTGCTGCGCGGCTCTGAGCTGCAGGAATTCCATAGCGACATGATGTCGCTATGGGTCCGTGAGGGGGTGGAAAGTTATCCACAGGCGGCAACGCAACTGCGGGTCTACACCCGCCGCACCGTGCTCAACGTCGCCATGCTCCTCCGCGACAGCGACATCGCCCGCTGCGTGCGCACCTACCTCCTCGACGCCGAGGAGGCACTGCGCGCCCGGTACGCCTCCCTCGACCACCGCGTCACGCGCATCGAGAGCTGCCTCACCGGCGTCGGCAGCGCGCTCCAGGAGCTGGGGCCGGTGCTGGGCCGGATGTCGGAGCGCCTGGACAGCCTGGACCGGAAGGCGGAGGTGACGCACCAGGTGATCGGTGCGATGAGTCTGCGGCTGACGGACGTGTCGCAGGACGTCGGCCGGTTGGACGCGCGTCTGGACTCCTTCGCCCGGCAGCTCAAGGACCTGCGCCGCCGCAGCGCGCACCGCTGACCGGGGCCCTGAGCGGAGGCCGCCGCCCGCCGACGCGTTCCGGCGTCGGCGGGCGGCGGTACGAGGTCAGCCGGAGGCGGGCAGGGCGCCGCCGCCGGAGCGGAGCAGCTCCTCCAGCACGACCGCGATGCCGTCGTCCTCGTTGGACGCCGTGATCTCGTGGGCGACGGCCTTGAGCTCGTCGTGGGCGTTGGCCATGGCCACGCCGTGCCGCGCCCAGCCGAACATGGGGATGTCGTTCGGCATGTCGCCGAAGGCGATGGTGTCGGCGGCCTTGACGCCCAGCCGGCGGGCGGCGAGCGAGAGCCCGGTCGCCTTGCTCAGCCCGAGCGGCAGGATCTCCACCACGCCCGCGCCCGCCATGACCACGTCGACCAGGCTGCCGACGGCCGCCCGCGCGGCGCGGGCGAGCGCGTCGTCGTCCAGCTCCGGGTGCTGTATGTAGACCTTGTTCAGCGGGGCGGTCCACATCTCGGCGGCGTCGTCCACGAAGACGTACGGGAGCGGGCCTTCGTGGACCCGGTAGCCGGGGCCGACCAGCACGTCGCCGTCCAGCCCGTCGCGGCTGGCGGCCAGCAGCAGCGGGCCGATCTCCGCCTCGATCTTCGACAGCGCGAGGCCGGCGAGCTGCCGGTCCAGGGTCAGGGAGGTCAGCAGCCGGTGCTCGCCCGCGTGGTAGACCTGCGCGCCCTGACCGCAGACGGCGAGCCCCTCGTAGCCGAGGTCGTCCAGGATGTGCCGGGTCCAGGGGACGGCCCGGCCGGTGACGATGATGTGCGCGGCGCCGGCCGCGGTGGCCTCGGCCAGCGCTCGGCGCGTGCGCTCGGAGACCGTGTGGTCCCCGCGCAGCAGCGTGCCGTCGAGGTCGGTCGCGACGAGCTTGTACGGAAAGGTCACGTGGCGACCGGTTCCAGGACCTCGCGTCCACCCAGGTACGGACGGAGCACTTCGGGCACCCGGACCGAGCCGTCGGGGAG
The DNA here is from genome assembly GCF_055588985.1 of Streptomyces sp. NPDC041970. Lineage (NCBI taxonomy): Bacteria > Bacillati > Actinomycetota > Actinomycetes > Kitasatosporales > Streptomycetaceae > Streptomyces > Streptomyces sp. NPDC041970. The sequence goes on along the minus strand of NZ_JBVJCD010000003.1, from coordinate 162,775 downwards.
CTGGTGGTTCTCCAGGATCGCGACGATCGTGCGCGGTACGGCGCAGAGCGTGCCGTTCAGCGTGGCCAGCGGCTGGACCTTCTTGCCCTCGCGCATCCGGACGGACAGGCGGCGGGCCTGGAAGCCGTCGCAGTTGGAGGCGGAGGTCAGCTCGCGGTACTTGCCCTGCGTGGGGATCCACGCCTCGCAGTCGAACTTGCGCGAGGCCGAGGACCCGAGGTCGCCGGTGGCCACGTCGATGACCTGGAACGGCAGCTCCAGCGCGGTGAGCCACTGCTTCTCCCAGTCCAGGAGCCTGCGGTGCTCGGCCTCGGCGTCCGCCGGGTCGACGTACGAGAACATCTCGACCTTGTCGAACTGGTGGACGCGGAAGATGCCGCGCGTGTCCTTGCCGTACGTGCCGGCCTCGCGGCGGAAGCAGGGGGAGAAGCCCGCGTACCGCAGGGGCAGCTTGTCGGCGTCGATGATCTCGTCCATGTGGTACGCGGCGAGCGGTACCTCGGAGGTGCCGACCAGGTAGTAGTCGTCCTTCTCCAGGTGGTAGACGTTCTCCGCGGCCTGGCCGAGGAAGCCGGTGCCCTCCATGGCGCGCGGGCGGACCAGCGCCGGGGTCAGCATCGGGACGAAGCCGGCCTCGGTGGCCTGGGCGATGGCCGCGTTGACGAGGGCCAGCTCCAGGAGCGCGCCGACGCCCGTCAGGTAGTAGAACCGCGAGCCGGAGACCTTCGCCCCGCGCTCCATGTCGATCGCGCCGAGCGCCTCGCCCAGCTCCAGGTGGTCCTTGGGAGCGAACCCCTCGGCGCCGAAGTCCCGGATCGTGCCGTGGGTCTCCAGGACGACGAAGTCCTCCTCGCCGCCGACCGGCACGTCCGGGTGGACGAGGTTGCCGAGCTGGAGCAGCAGGCGCTTGGCCTCCGCGTCGGCCTCGTCCTGGGCGGCGTCGGCCGCCTTGACCTCGGCCTTGAGCTGGTCGGCCTTCTTCAGGAGCTCGGCGCGCTCCTCGGGGGAGGCCTTGGGGATCAGCTTGCCGAGCGCCTTCTGCTCGGAGCGGAGTTCGTCGAAGCGGACGCCGGACGACCTGCGCAGCTCGTCGGCGGAGAGCAGGGCGTCGACGAGGCCGACGTCCTCTCCACGGGCACGCTGGGAGGCGCGAACACGGTCGGGGTCCTCACGGAGCAGGCGAAGGTCAATCACCCCTCCAGGCTACCGGTGCACGCTTCTCGCTCTCGAATCGATAGGGCTGCGCGTGTCACTTTGACCGAATTGCCGGAATTGATATTCCTGGAGGGAAATCGCGGGCGGATCTCGCGACGGCGTCACCCGAGGGTGACCGACTCCCCGGAATAGGGCAGAAGGTGCGACTCGACTTGACCTACCGGCCGTGGTCGGGGGGCAGTTGGGGGCGCGGACGGCTGTCGTTGTCCACAGGTGGGCCCACTCGGAATAGTTATCCACAGGCTGTGAGGAAGTTCTGTGGATGTCGCAGGGGATTGTGTCGGAAGGGGCTCGGGTGGTGCGCTTTTTCCGCTCAAACCCACCTCGCGGGCTCTTTCGGGTGGGAAATTCCCGTTCCGAGGAGTCGATCAAGGGAATGGGGCGGGGCGGGGAGTGTTCGCGCCGACGCGCTCCTCTGTGGACGGCCTCGGGCGGGCAGGGTGATTTGTCGACGATGTCGCGTTGGGGTGTCGACTTGTCCCCAGGCCGAGAGGGCATCCTGTGGATAACGGCGCGGGCGCGTGACTATCCGTCGATAGCACCGCTGCGGAGCGCGCGGACAGCGGGCCGGGAGCGCGGGGCGAGGGAGGGGGCGTCGGACGGGCGGACGGGGCGCCCGGACGGCGGTCGTCCATGCACGCGGGCCGGGCGCGGGGGCGGCCCGGCCCTTCCGTCAGAGCCGCCCGTCCTGGCTGCGCGCGAGCCAGTCCGCCGCGTCCGTGAACGCCGTGTCCGAGGTGCTCGGCCGCGGCGGGCTGACCTCGCCCGGAGAGACGTCGGCTCGCGGGTACGAGCCGAGGAACCGCACCTTCGGGCAGATCCGCTTCAGCCCCATCAGGGCCTCCCCGACCCGCCGGTCCGCGATGTGCCCCTCCGCGTCCACGGCGAAGCAGTAGTTGCCGATGCCCTCGCCGGTCGGACGGGACTGGATCAGCATCAGGTTGACGCCGCGCACCGCGAACTCCTGGAGGAGTTCCAGCAGCGCGCCGGGATGGTCGTCGCCGAGCCAGATCACCACGGAGGTCTTGTCCGCACCGGTCGGCGCGGAGGGCCGGGCCGGCCGTCCGACCAGGACGAAACGGGTCTGCGCGTTCTCGGCGTCGTGGATCTCCGTCACCAGCGGCTCCAGGCCGTAGGTGGAGGCGGCGAACTCGCCCGCGAACGCGGCGTCGTACCGCCCCTCCTGGACCAGCCGGGCGCCGTCCGCGTTGGAGGCCGCGGACTCCCACACGGCCTGCGGGAGGTGGGCCGCCATCCAGTTGCGCACCTGCGGCTGGGCGGCCGGGTGCGCGGTGACCGTCTTGACGTCCGACAGCTTCGTCCCCGGCCGCACGAGCAGCGCGAAGGTGATGGAGAGCAGCACCTCGCGGTAGATCATCAGCGGCTGCCCGCTGGTCAACTCGTCGATCGTCGCGGTGATGCCGCCCTCGACGGAGTTCTCGATCGGTACGAGCGCCGCCGCCGCCTCTCCGCTGCGTACGGCGTCCAGCGCGGCCGGTACGGAGACCATCGGGACGAGCTCCCGGGTGGCGGCTTCCGGGAGGGTGCGGAGGGCGACCTCGGTGAAGGTGCCCTCGGGGCCGAGATAGGCGTAGCGCGTGGCTGACATACGGTCACCCTAATGCGCCGTCCGACCTCCGCCGGGCCGTCTCACCATACGGGCCGGGGGCGTGCGGGGGACGGCCGCGGGCCCGGCGGAGGAAGGCGGGAGCCGGTCGGTGCACAGGCCGCTGCGGGCGATCGGACGTGCCGGGCGGCGGGGGTGCTGCGAGGCGGTGGCCGGACGTGCCGGGCGCGGGTGGTGCGACGGGCGATGGCCGTACGTGACGGGCGCGGGGCCGTACGGGTCGGCGCGGTTGGTGCGACGGGCGGTGGCCGTACGTGACGGGCGCGGGTGGTGCGACGGACGCGGGGTGGCCGTACGGGCCGGGCACGGGCCCGCTGCGGGCGCCGAGGGCGGACAGGCGCGCGCCGACCGCGGGCGGCTGCGGGGGACGCACCGGGCGCGGGCCGGCTTCCGGCCTCACGACTCCAGGAGTCGCTGCCCCACGTACTCGCCCTCCGCCGCCCCGCCCGGCACCGCGAACACGGCGCTTGCCTCGTGGCGGATGAACGGCGACAGCGCGTCGCCCCGGTCGAGCTTGCGCTGCACCGGCACGAACCCGCGGAACGGGTCCGCCTGCCAGCAGATGAAGAGCAGGCCGGCGTCCGGTGCGCCGTCCGCCGCGATGCCGTCGTGGTACGAGAAGGGGCGGCGCAGCATCGCGGCCCCGCCGTTCTCCTCGGGCGAGGAAATGCGGGCGTGGGCGTTGTCGGGGATCACGAGCCGGCCGTCCGGGCCCGCCTTGGCGAGGTCCATCGCCGTGGTCTCGGTCCCCCCGCTGAGCGGCGCGCCGTCCGCCTTGCGGCGGCCGATGACCCGCTCCTGGCGGTCCACCGGCAGCTTCTCCCAGTCGTCCAGCAGCATCCTGATCCGGCGGACGACCGCGTACGAGCCGCCCTCCATCCACTCCTGCGGGGCGCCGGGCGAGGCGGGGACGAAGACGCGCCGGTCGAAGTCCTCGTCCTCCGGCTTCGGGTTTCCGGTGCCGTCGACCTGCCCCATGAGGTTGCGGGCGGTCATCGGGCGGGCGGTGGCGCCCGGAGTGCGGTTGAAGCCGTTCATCTGCCACCGCACCCGTGCCGTTCCCACGGCCTCCTTCTGGACGGCCCGCAGGGCGTGGAAGGCGACGAGGGCGTCGTCCGAGCCGATCTGCACCCACAGATCGCCGTCCGAGCGCTTGGCGTCCAGGTGGTCGGAGGAGAAGGCGGGCAGCGGGTCGAGCGCGGCCGGCAGCCGGGCGGTCAGGCCGGTGCGGGCGAAGAACGTACGGCCGAAGCCGAAGGTGACGGTGAGGGAGGACGGCCCGGCGTCCAGGGCGATCCCGGTGTCGTGGCCGGGACCGTCGGACCCGCCGGCCGCGGGCCGGCCGGCCATCAGCTCCTTCGCCGCCGCCGACCAGCGCCGCATCAGCGTCGCCGCCTCCTTGCGCCCCGCCCCCGCCACCAGGTCGAAGGCGACGAGATGGCCGCGGGCCTGAAGCGGAGTGGTGATTCCCGGTTGATGTTTCCCGTGAAACATCGCCTCGGTCGCCCCGATGGCCGTCAGTGCGGTGGGCTCCTCGGAGCGGGTCGCGGCGTACCCGGCCGCCCCGCCCCCGGCTCCCAGCACCAATCCGGTGGCGCCCGCCGCACCCGCTGTGCCCAGCAGCCGCCGCCGCGAGACACCGGCGGTGACGGGGGTGCCGGGGGCGTCGGAGGGGCGGGTACGCGCCACGGCCTTCTTGCTGGTGGTGTCGCTCAACGTGCTCAGCCGATCTTCGCGTTCTCGTCGACGGTGACCTGGTCGATCTCCGACGTGCGTACCGTCACGTCGATCGTCCAGTCTCCCGCCATCGGGATCTGTACGCCGCTCGCCGACCAGTGACCGTCGGCCAGCCAGTCGGGGACGACCGGCAGCGGGCCGATCTGCTGGGCCTTCAGGGTGAGGGCCAGCTTCAGTTCGGGGACGTTCATGGGCTTGCCGTCGCTGCCGTCGATCCACACGTGGAGGTCGTTGGAGCCGGTGCGGCCGGGGTCGATGTCGATGCGGACGGTCCCCTTGCCGTTCCGGCCGCCGGTGTTGAACGGCAGGGTCAGGTTGACGGGGCTCCCGGCGGCGGGAGCGGTCACGGCGGTGGCGCCGTTCGCGGCTTCCACCTCCGTCCGACCCGGCTCGGTCGACGTCAGCAGGGTGGTGACGGCCAGCAGCACCGCGGCGACGGCGGCCTCGGCCAGTACCGAGCGGCGCAGCCCGGAGCGCTCGGGGTCGGCGTCCCGTATCCGCTTCTCCTTCGCCGCGGTCAGGACGGCCCGCTGACGGGCCAGTTGCGCGGCGCGCGCGGAATCCACCTCGTCGGGAGCCGCCTCGTCGGGAGCCGCCTCACCGGACGCCACGGCCGAGGCCGGGACGGCGTCCCGCGTCTCCCCGGCGCCCGACGCCTCCCCGGCGTCCGGAGCTTCCTTGCCCTCCGGTGCGTCCACGGTCTCCCGCGCCTCCGCCTCCGCCTCCGCCTCCGCGTCGGCGGAGGCGGTCGCCAGCCGTCCCGTCCAGCGCCGGGAGAACCACCCGACGGCGAGGAGGACCGCGACGAGCGCCACCTTGACGATGAGGAGCTGCCCGTACCGCGTGTCCGTCAGGGCCGACCAGGAGCCGACCTGCCGCCAGGACTGGTAGACCCCGGTCACCGCGAGGACGACGACGCTGCCGAACGCGACAGCCGAGAAGCGCCGTACCGCCGCTCCCTCGATGCCGGGCGTCCGGTAGAGCGCCACCAGGAGCGCGGCGAGTCCGCCGAGCCAGGCGGCGACGGCCAGCAGGTGCACGACGTCCACCGGCATGGCGATGCCCGTCTGGATGCCGGTCGAGGCGTGCTCGGACACGGCCCAGGTGGCGGCGATGCCCGCCGCGACGACGGCGCCGCCGACCCACAGCCCGAAGGTGAGGTCCTTCTTCTCCCGCTCGTCCTCGCGCCGGGCGTACGTGCCGAACAGCACGGCGACGAAGAGGGCGGCGGCCCCGAGCAGCAGCAGCCGGGAGACCAGGGCCGCGCCGGGCTTGGTGTCCAGGGCGGCCTGGAGCCCGTCGAGATCGAAGGCGTCGGCGAACCTCCCGCTGCCCGTGTACGGGTGGCGCAGCGCCAGCATGACCAGGGTCGCCGCGGTCAGGGCGACCCAGCCGCGCACCACGAGCCGTTGCGTCGGCAGGTGGGACGCGCCGCGCGGCCAGCAGCCGAGGACGAAGGCGCTGCCGCCCACGAGGAGGACGAACCCGGCGTACGCGGTGTACCGCGCGATGTCGTAGACGACGCCGACCGGCCCGCCGCCCGCCTCCTGCGAGGGCAGGGCCACGGTGGTCGCGGAGGGCGCGCCGATGGAGAACGTGAAGGCGCCGGAGATGGGGTGGCTGTCGGCGGAGACGGCCTGCCAGGCGACCGTGTACGTGCCGTCCGGCAGACCGGGGTGGAGCGCGACGCCGTACCGGACGGCGGAGCCCTCGGTCAGGTCGCGCGGCTCACCGCCCGTGTCGGCGCGTTCCCCGTTCGGGTCGAGGACCCGGAACGAGTCGGCGCCCACGGCGATCGCCTCGGAGAAGCTGAGGGTGACCTCCTTGGGCGCGGTCGCCACCACCGCCCCGTCCTGCGGGTCGCTGCCGGTAAGGGCGGCGTGCGCGGACGCCGGGCCGGCGCCGGCCAGCATCAGCCCGAACAACAGGCCGACCAGGGCGGTGACGAGCGCGGCGGCGGCGAGGGGACGCCGGATCGGGAGCGGGCCGAGGCGCGGGGCGGTGGTGGTCATGACGGGCGGTCCCTCACTGCTTCTTCGGGCTGTGGGTGGTTTCCTTCACCGGCAGGTCGACCGTGATGGGGTCGGCCTTCTCGAAGTGCAGCTCGACGGGGATCTTCTCGCCCTGCCGCGGTCTCTGCTTGAGCTTGGTGAACATGATGTGGTTGCCACCGCGCTCCAGATCGAGCTTCCCGCCCGCCGGGACCTCGAAGGACGAGACCCGGCGCATCGTCCGGTCCTTCGTCTCGTGGATCGTGACGTCGTCGGAGAGCGGGCTGGTCACCGAGGTGAGCCGGTCGGTGGCGTCCCCGTCGTTGCGTACGGTCAGGAAGGCGGCGGCCATGTCGCTGACGGGCTGCGGCATGAACGCGTCGTCCACCTTCAGCTCCGGTGCGCCGTCCGTGGAGCACCCCGCCAGCGTCAGCCCCGCGGTGAGGGCGATGACGCCGGCGAGGGTCGTGCGGCGTCTCATGGCGCCTCCCCCCGGATCAGCTTGGGGAGGTCCTTCGTGTACTCCTCGGCGGTGGTGTCCTCGCCGTAGAGGACGTAGCCCTCGTCCGTCTTGGGAGAGAAGGCGATGACCTGCGCCCCGTGCATCGAGACGACGGTCCCGTCCTTCTCCTTCTTCGGCGCGTCGATGCCGATGCCGATCTGCCGCGCCCCGGCCTGGATGGTCGGGAAGTCGCCGGTGAGGCCGGTGAAGGCGGGGTCCTGGGCGCCGAGCCACTTGCCGAGCGAGGCCGGGGTGTCGCGCTCGGGGTCGGTGGTGACGAAAACGACCTGGAGCTTGTCCTGGTCGGCCTTGGGCAGCTCCCGTTTGGCGAGGGAGATGTTGCTCATGGTCAGCGGGCAGACGTCGGGGCAGTTGGTGTAGCCGAAGTAGATGAGCGTCGGCTTGCCCTTGGTCGCCTCGCGCAGGTCGTACTCCTTGCCGCGGGTGTCCGTGAGGACGAGGTTCGGCTTGGTGAACGGCCGGTCGAGGACGGTGGCGGCCTTGTCCTTCGGCGCGGCGCTGACGTCGGCCACGGGCGAGGAGCCCGCCGGGTCGTCGCCGGAGCCGGAGCCGCAGGCGGTGAGGGCCAGGGCGGCCGCAGCGGCGAACGCCGCGGCCGTCACTGCTTTTCTGTTGCGCATGACAGAGGTGTCCTGAGTGGGGTGCGGGTGGGGTGCGGCCGGTCAGGCCGTGGTGCGGCGACGCCCGGCGAGCACACCGAACGCGACGCCCGCGACACCGACGACGATGCCGATGATGCCCAGGGTGCGGGCCGTGGTGTCGGCGGAGGAGGAGGACGCGGCCGCGTCGCTCTCCTCGGACGACGCGGCGCCGGCCGCCTTGTGGTCGTCGCCGTCCTCGGCCGCGCCGCCGTGCTGGTCCTCGGCGGCGGCGGCCAGCTTCAGGACGGGGGCCGGGCTCTCGGGCTCCTCGCCGCCTGCGGTGGGCTCCTCGATCCAGCGGACGACCTCCTTGTTGTCGTACGTCTGGATCGCCTTGAAGACGAGCTGGTCGGCGTCCTCGGGGAGCTGGCCGACGGAGACCGGGAACTGCTGGAAGTAACCGGGGGCGATCTTGCCGCCGTCCGCGGTCCAGGTGACCTTCGAGACGGCCTCGGAGATCTTCTTGCCGTGCACCTCGAGAGGCTTGTCGAGCTTGCTCTTGGTGATGTCGATCTTCCAGCCGGGGACGGCCTGCGGGGTGACGGAGGACAGCGGGTGGTCGGCGGGGAAGTTCACCTCGACCTTGACGGTCGCGGCCTGGTCCCGCTCGTTGGGGACCTTGAAGTTGAGCGTCGCGTAACCGCCCTTGGCGGCCTCGCCCTGGGGCTGGACGCTGACGTGGGCGGCGGCCGGTCCGGCGAGCAGCAGGACGGCGGACGCGGCGACGCCGCCGGCGAGGGAGACACGGGCGGTGCGGGAGACACGGGACGTCTTCATGGCGGGAATCACTCCACAGGAAAGGGAACACGGTGGTCCGGCGCGCGGGTGCGCGACGGCGTCACGACGCCTCGTGATCCGGTTCCGGAGGCCCTGGAAGGGGGGACGATCCGGTCGGCGGCAGGCGTCGCGTCAGGCTGCGAGGGCGTACGGGGCCGGAGGCCCGCGCCTGATCACCAGGTCCTGCAGAGGGTCCCCGGCGTCCGGGGGCGGCGTGTCGTCGGCCCGGCGGCGGACGCGCGGCCCGGCCGCGGCCTGCTCGCGCGAACCGGTCCGCAGCGCGCGGACGAGGGCGAGCGCGGACCGCAGGGACCGCAACCGCGCCCCGGCCGCCAGCGCCTGGGCGCCGTGGGCGGAGAGCCGGACCAACCGGAAGAGGGCGATCTCGCCGCGCCGCAGCAGCCACCCGGTGGCGAGCGCGGCCAGCAGGTGGCCCAGCAGCATCGGCAGGCCCGGCAGGAGCGCCGTGACCGCGGCCAGGCCCGAGGCGGTGTCCGGCGCCGCCGCGAGGTGGCCGTGGCCCCGCACGAGGCTCTCGGGGTCGATGCCCGCCGTGGAGACGACGCGGTGGGCGTCGGCGGCGTCCAACTGCCCCGGCCCCGCCCCGCACACGAGCGAGGCGGCGAACCGGACGACGGGGTCGCCGCCGTCCGCGGGCGCGGCGGACGGGGCGCCGCCATGGGCGCCGTACGTGAAGAGGGTGTGCAGCAGGACCTGACCGCCCGTCAGCGCGCCCGCGATCGACGGCAGGGAACGCTCCCGCCCGGCGAGGGCGGCGGCGACGGCGAGGACGCCGAGGAATCCGGCGAGCAGCGTCCACGCGGGGACGGCCGCGCCGGCGGCGAACACATGCCCGGCCGCGGACAGCACGACGCAGACCGCGGTGAACACCGCGGCCCTCATGAGCCGCAGACCGGCTCCGGCGTGTGCGAGAGGCGTGGACATGGCCGGGCCATCATCGCACTGCGCCGCCCGTCCCGGTACGGCAGGTCCGGAAGATCGGACTCCGTCCGCAAACGTGCTTGTCGTGCCCGTTCGCGGGGGATGTTGGCACCGGGGAGGGCGGCCGAGCGCCCGCCCCCGGCCGGTTCCATACACCGGCCGGCCCAACATCCGCATCCGCCGATCGAGCGTTCTCCCGGCTGGGCGGGGCTTACGAAGTGCCACGCGGGCAATACGTACCGATACGTCGAGCCGCAGCCAGGAGGCTGGAAGATGAGCATCTGGTGGTCTCTCCACTTGCGGCGTGAAGCCGCGAGTGTTCCGCTCGCCCGTCGATTCCTGCTCGGCACGATGGAGACCGCGGGGGTCGACCCGGACGTCTCCTTCGACCTGTCGATCGCGCTCACCGAAGCCTGTGCGAACGCCGTCGAGCACGGCGGCGAGCGGTCGGCCCCCCAGGGTCGGCCCACGGCGGACGCCGGGCAGTACCGGATCACCGCCTATCTGGACGGCGAGAAGTGCCGTATCGAGGTCGCCGACTCCGGACCGGGCTTCCCCGCCCGGTGCGCGATCCGCCCGGCCGCGCCGACCGAACGCCGGCACGCGCACCACCCGGCACACCACGCGGACCCTTCCGCGCAGGCGCCCGCCGACGTGCCGTGGACGGCGGAGAGCGGCCGGGGCCTGGACCTCATCGAGCAGCTCTCCGACCACGTCCAGTTCGGCAACCGGCCGGGCCGGGGCGCGGTGGTGAGCTTCGACAAGGTCCTGAAATGGCGGGAGGGCGCCCTGCTCACGGTGTCGTGAGCAGCACGCCCTCGGCCGAACGGCCGCACAGCCGGCACGGGGAGCCAGGCACGGCCCGTACCGGGCTCGGACGGCCGCCCCGGAAGCCGGCCGTCCGTACGGAAGGGATCAGCCCTTCAGCTCCGCCATCCAGGTCTCGACCTCGTCGGCCCGGCGCGGCAGCGCGGCGGAGAGGTTCCGGTTGCCGTCCTCGGTGACGAGGATGTCGTCCTCGATCCGGACGCCGATGCCCCGGTACTCCTCGGGCACGGTCAGGTCGTCGGCCTGGAAGTACAGTCCGGGCTCCACCGTCAGGCAGACGCCCGGCTCCAGCACGCCGTCGACGTACGTCTCGGTGCGCGCGACGGCGCAGTCGTGGACGTCCATGCCGAGCATGTGACCCGTGCCGTGCAGGGTCCAGCGGCGCTGGAGGCCCAGCTCCAGGACCTTGTCCACGGAGAGGTCGCCGAGCAGCCCCCACGCGACGAGCTTCTCGGCCAGCACGCGCTGGGCGGCGTCGTGGAAGGCGCGGTAGGGGGCGCCGGGCCGCACGGCGGCGATGCCCGCCTCTTGGGCCTCGTACACCGCGTCGTAGATCTTGCGCTGGAGCGGGGTGAACGTGCCGTTGATCGGCAGGGTGCGCGTCACGTCGGCGGTGTAGAGGTCGTTGGTCTCGACCCCGGCGTCCAGGAGCAGCAGCTCGCCGGCGCGGACGGCGCCGTCGTTGCGGACCCAGTGCAGGGTCGTGGCGTGCGGGCCGGCGGCGCAGATGGAGCCGTAGCCGATGTCGTTGCCCTCGATCCGGGCGCGCAGGAAGAAGGTGCCCTCGATGAAGCGCTCGCTGGTCGCCTCGGCCTTGTCGAGGCTCCGCACGACGTCCTCGAAGCCGCGCGCCGTGGCGTCGCACGCCTTCTGCAGCTCCGCGATCTCGAAGGCGTCCTTCACCAGACGGGCCTCGGAGAGGTAGACGCGCAGCTCCTCGTCGCGCTCCGCGGTGACCTTGTCGGTGAGGGCGGCCTCGATGCCGGCGTCGTGGCCGCGGACGTTGCGGACGGGGCCGGTGGCCTCGGCCAGCGCGGCGGCCACCTCGCGGACGTCCTTGGCGGGGATGCCCAGCAGGCGCTCGGCCTCGGCGAGGGAGTGCCGGCGGCCGACCCACAGCTCGCCCTGGCCGTCGAGCCAGAATTCGCCGTTCTCCCGGTCGGAGCGCGGCAGCAGGTAGATCGTCGCCTCGTGGCCGCTCGCGCCGGTCGGCTCCAGGACGAGCACGCCGTCGTGCGTCCGGTCGCCGGTGAGGTACGCGTACTCGGTGGAGGGGCGGAAGGCGTACTCGGTGTCGTTGGAGCGGGTCTTGAGGTTGCCCGCGGGGATGACCAGCCGCTCGCCGGGGAAGCGGGCGGAGAGCGCGGCGCGCCGGGCGGCGGTGTGCTCGGCCTGGGCGATCGGTGCGAGGTCGCGCAGTTCCGTGTCGGCCCAGCCCGTCTTCATGTTCGCGGCAAGCTCGTCGGAGACGTCCGGGTACAGACCGTTCTTCCGCTGCTTGATCGGCTCCGCCGCTTCGTTCTCTTCGGTCTCCTGCTCCGGGGTCTCCGGGATGAGCTCCTCAGACACGATTCGTCTCTCCTTGCTACGACACTGGGCCGACCCCATCGTACGGGCGTGCGGAAGGGGGCCCAGGGCCGAAGGGCCTGTTACCGGGGGCGGGGGCTCAGTCGAAGTGCGCGGCGAGCAGGACGACGTCCTCGGTGGCGCCGCCGAGGTCGGGGGCGTCGGGCAGCAGCGTGCGCAGGACGTGGTCGACGACGGCGTCCGGATCGCGCCGCGCGGCCTTCGGCACGGAGGCGGCGGCGGAGTGCAGCCGGGCGAAGGCGCGGTCGATCGGGTCGCCGGTGCGGCGCAGCAGCCCGTCCGTGTACAGCAGCACCGTTTCGCCTGGCGCCGGGGCGAACTCCACGCTCGGCGCCTCCCAGCAGGCGAGCATCCCCAGCGGCGCGGAGAGCGTCGTCTCGACGAACTCGCAGCGCCGGTCGCCGAGCACCAGGGGCGGGGTGTGCCCGGCCCCGGCGAGGACGACCTTGCGGGCGGCGGGCTCGCAGTAGGCGAACAGGGCGGTGGCGGTCCGCGCGGGCTCGGTGAGCCGCAGCAGCAGCTCCAGGTCGGAGAGGACGGCGACGGGGTCCTCGCCCTCCATCACGGCGTACGCCCGCAGGCTGGCGCGCAACCGGCCCATGGCGGCCATCGCGCCCGGCCCGGACCCGCCCGCCGAGCCGACCGCGAGGCCGAGGGTGTGGTCGGGCAGCGGCAGCGCGTCGTACCAGTCGCCGCCGCCCCGCGGCCCGGTCCGGTGGCGGACGGCCAGCCGGACGCCGGGAATCCGGGGGAGCCGGCTGGGCAGCAGTTCCTCCGCGACGGCGGCGACGTCCGCGCGGGCGCGCTCCAGCTCGATCAGGCGGGCCAGGTGCGCGGTGGCGTACCGCGCGTACAGCCCGGCGAGGTGGCGCTGCTTCTGCGAGGGCTCGGCCGGTTCGTCGTAGAGCCAGGCGGCGCCGCCGAGGAGGCCGGCCGCCTCGGAGGCGAGGGGGAGGGTGTGGCTCGCGGCGTATCCGAGCCGGGTGGCGACCTCGCGGTGGAGGGGGTCCAGGCTCTCGTCGCCGAACAGATCGGGGCTGGTGACGCCGTCCGCCGCGGTCGCCGCCCCGTCGAGCACGCGGCCCAGGGCGGTGGCCGCGCGCGGCACGGTCTCGATGAGCCCCAGCTCGGCGCGGCCGAGCCCGAGGCCGAGGGTGGTGCGGGGGCCCTCCCCGTTCGCCGGTTCCAGAACGAGAAGGCCGCGACGGGCTCCGACGAGGGCGGCTCCGGCGCTCAACAGCTCGTGCAGGGCGGTGTCGAGGGTGTCCGTCGCGGCCAGCCGTTCGGTGAGTTCGTGGAGGGTCGTGAGGTCCGAGACCCAGCCCGCCAGCCGGTCCTGGAGGAAGGCGCCGGGGGGTGCGGGGACTTGGGTCAGGGGGGCCGGAGTGTGCGTTGAAACCGGAACCTCTGGATCGATTCCAGCCACTTTCGGCGGGTGTGGGGCTCTCATGGCAGCCAGCTTTCCGACCGGTGTGATTCGTCGAATAGCATCGCAAACCCCCCAGGGGATTCTGCGCCACTATCAATGCATCCACATGTACACGCACAAGTCGCCCGATGTCCAGCATTGTCCCTGAGGGGTTCGGGAGATTCGCGGACGCCCACTCTCGCGTAACTTGGCCGAAAAATGCACCCCATGAACGCCATTTGCGATCGACTGGAGCCGCTCTCCAGGGGCGCCTCCGGGATCACGTCGCCGGGGGAGCGTCATTCCGGGCGCGCTGGGTACGTAATCGGTGATGCGCGGGAGCAGTGGTGACCGCGAGGGAACCCGGCAGCGGGCTCGGGCGTCCTCACTCGTGAGATGACGCCTCCGCCCCGAGCGGCGGGTGTTCGCACCAGGGACGGCAGGCGAGGCGCGCACGCCGCCCTCGCGCTGTGACGCCGCCCCGGCTCGGCCCGCTCGGCTCGACCCGTACGGCCCCGCACCGTTCGACTCCGCTCGATTCTGCTCGGTTCGGCTCTGTTTCACCCAGATCGGTTCTATTCGGATCGGTTCCACTCGGCTCGGCTCGGCTCACGCTCGGTACCGACGGCACATCCGTACCGCAGAACTGATGAGTACGTACGCACAGCGAAGAGACGCGCACGAGGTGTTCCCCACCCCGTGGCGTCATGTGGACTCGGCGTTCAACGGAAAGGAACGAGCGCTCATGCGCGAGATCCTCGGAAGGCGACGCAGGCTCCGGCTCCGGCGCAAGGAGGAGACCGCCCGGCTCGACGCGGCCCTGACCTGCGCCACCGTATGGCAGTGGCCCGTGCTCCCCGGAGTCGGAACGGCGCCGGCCGCCCCGCGCGGTGAGCGCGGCCCCGGTTGCGCCTGCCCGGAACCCGACTGCGTCGTCCCCGGCGCACACCCCTTCGATCCCGGCCTGCTGGCGGCCACCACGGACGCGCGCATGGTGCGCTGGTGGTGGACCAACCGGCCCGCCGCCCCGGTGATGCTGGCGACCGGCGGCCGCGGCCCCTGCGCGGTGAGCCTGCCCGCCGCGGCCGGCGCCCGCGCGCTGACCGTCCTCGACGCCCTCGGTATGCGGATCGGCCCCGTCGTGGCGACGCCGACCCGCTGGTCGCTGCTGGTGGCCCCGTACACCCTGGAACGGCTCGGCGAGCTGCTGTACGCCAAGGACTGGGTGCCCAGCTCGGTCCGGTTCCACGGCGAGGGCGGCTACCTGGTCCTCCCCCCGTCCGGGACCGGCGCGGGCCAGGTCCGCTGGGAGCGGCCCCCCGCACCGCTCGACGCCTCGGCCCCGACGTCCCGCAGGCGGGCGAAGGGCGGCGGCCCCGTGGCCGCGGCGCCCTGGCTCCCGGACGTCGAGGCCGTCCTGGACGCCCTGGTCGAGGCCGGCACCGGCGCACCGGGCGGCGGCAGCCGCCTCGCGTACTGACCGGCACGCCGACGCGCCCCGCCCCGGCACTCCTGGGGCGGGGCGCACTGCTGCTCGGACACCGGCCTGCCGCGACGTCAGAAAGCCGGTGGCGCAGGTGTCCTGACGGCACGACCTGGCGGTACGACGGCGGCGTACGGGAGACGGGACCGGCGACGGCCGCTCCGGGAACGGGACTTCGCGGCGTCGGGAGGGGGGTATGGGCGGGGCGGTCGCGCGCGGGGCGTGTCACCGGGCGGGCCGCGGCCGGAAGAACTGAACGCTCGGTCGCTGGCGACGGGGGATGCACCAGCGACCGAGCTTTTAGAACCGTAACAAGAGATCTGCCGTTCGCAAATTCGATCTCGGCGGCGGAGACGGCGATTTACCGATGAGTACGGGGAGTTGTGACACGGGTCACCGCGCGGGGCGGGACGCCGTGCCCGTCAGCTCAGCGTCACCTGGCGGTTGGTGAGCCCGCTGCGCGCGCGACGCTCCTCGGCGGTGAGCGGGGCGTGGGACGCGAGCGCGGACGCCAGCCGCTCCGCGAACGCGGCGGCGGGCTTCTCGCACGCCTCGGCCCCCATCGAGCTGGGCAGGTCCCAGACGGGGACCACCAGTCCGTGCGCCCGGAACGAGCCGACCAGCCGGGTCCCTTCGCCGAGCGAGGAGACGCCCGCGGCGTGCAGCCGGGCGAGCGCGTCGAGAAGCCGCTCCTCGGGGTGGGGCATGACCCAGCGGAGGTGGTTCTTCTCCGGGGTCTCGCACCAGTACGCGGCGTCGACGCCGACGAGCCGCACCGTCGGGATCGCGGCGGCGTTCGCGCGCTCCAGCGAGGCGGACACCTCGGGCGCCGCGTTCTCCGCGTCCGGCACCCAGAACTCGAACCCCGTGTGGACGTGCGGTGCGAACGCGGCGCCGGGGTCGAGGAGGTCCTGGAGGCGCGGCCCGTCGGCCGGCACACGGCGGGCGGTCACCGGCGAACCGGGCTCGGCCTCCAACGCGCGCTGGAGGGTGTCCGCGAGGTCCCGGCCGAGGTCGCCGGAGGAGGTGTCGTTCTGGAGGGCGAGCAGGACGGAACCGTCGTCGCGGCGCAGCGCCGGCCACGCCATCGGCAGGACGGTGGCGAGCGTCACCGACGGAACGCCGTCGGGCAGCCCGTCCTTGAGGGCCAGCTCGACCGTGGCGGCGGGCACCAGCTCGCGCAGGGCGACCCAGTCGCACTCGCCCGCGAGCCCTTCGAAGGGCCGGTGCACGAGCTCGGTCACGGCCTGGGCGGCGGCGCGTCCGTGACACGCCTTGTAGCGGCGGCCCGAACCGCAGGGACAGGGCTCACGGGCTCCGACGACCGGTACCTCACCGTCCTTGAGCTGCTGCTTCCCGGCCTTGGACTGAGGGCGCTTCTTGGCCATGGTGGGCATTCTCCCGAGTGCGACGGTGCGTATCGGCGCGAGCCTAGCCGCCTCGGCGCACGGCGCGGCACCGTGTCGGGCGTGCGGGGGGCCGGGGGAGGCAGGTGTACGGGGCGGTGGGTGTGCGGGGGCCGGTCGGCTGTGCGGGCGTACGGTGGCCGGTCGGCTGCGCGGGGACCTGCCGGTGCTCCGGGCGTACGGGGGCGGTCGGGGCTCCGGGCGTACGGGGGCCGGTCGGGCCCAGGGACCTCCGGCGGCCCGGCGGTCCGCGGGCGTACGGGGGCCTCTCGGCGGTCAACTCAGGTCGTCGAAGACCTCGGACAGGTCCAGCCCCGGAAACCCGGCCAACCCCGCGACGCGTCCACGGCCGATGACGCCGCGGCCGTCGCGGCTGGTGCCGTTCGTGCCGCCGTCCCCGTCGAGAGCGCCTCCACTGAGGTCGGACGGCTTCTGGGAGGAGACCAGGGCCCAGACGGTGACCTCGCCGGACACGTCGTCCCGGACGCCCCACTCCTCCGCCAGGGCGTTGATGATGTTGAGCCCCCGGCCGCCGCGCGCCGTCACCGAGGGGGTGGACGGGACCGGGCGGGTCGGACCGCCGCCGTCCGTGACCTCCACGGTCAGCGCGCCCTCGGAGTCCACGTGCCACGCGGCGCGGATGTCGCCGTCGCCGACGTCGGTGTGCCGCCCCAGCGGTCTGCCGTGGCGGCAGGCGTTGCTGAGGAGTTCGGAAAGGATCAGAACTGCGTCGTCGACGACCGCCTCGGGGACCCCGGTGCCGAGCAACTGCTTCCGCATCCGGTGTCGTGCCTGCCCCACGCCGGCAGGGCCATGAGGAACGGCCATGCTCGACGATGCGGGCACCTCTTGTGCCGCCACCAACGCCACCCCCGAGACCTCCTTTGCCCCACGCCACGGGTTGGATGCCCCACTGAGCTGGACCGGAAACCGGCCATCGCACTGCCGGTGACGCACTCGTGACGATCGGATGCGCCGTGAATGCGCCGGTGCACTCCCCGTAACACGATCATCGGACGATGTTCAGGGGCTAGTTACGGCCCAGTTGGGACAGGACCTGTCTCGGACGGTTGGTGATGATCGCTTCGACGCCCAGCTCCGCGCAGCGTTCGACGTCGGCCGGTTCGTTCACGGTCCACACGTGCACCTGGTGTCCCGCGCGATGCAGCCGTTCGACGTAGCCGGGGTGGTTGCGCACGATCCGCATACCGGGTCCGGCGATCCGGGCGCCGGCGGGCAGGCGGCCGTCGCGCAGCCGGGGCGAGACGAACTGCATCAGGTAGACGGTGGGCAGCGTGGGGGCCGCTTCCTGGACGCGGTACAGGGAGCGCGCGGAGAAGCTCATGACGCGGACGGGGGAGGGCCCGTCGGCGGGCGGCCTGGCCAGGTCGAAGCGGTCGAGCAGGTGCAGCAGCCGCTCCTCGACCTGCCCGGCCCACCGGGTGGGGTGCTTGGTCTCGATGGCCAGTTGCAGCGGCCGCCCGGTCGCCCGTACCTCGGTGAACAGCTCCAGAAGCCGTTCCAGCGTGAGGACGGAGGTCAGCTCGCCCGGCACCGGATTCCAGTCGGGCGACTCCTCGCGGTCCTTCCAGGAGCCGAAGTCGAGGGCGGCGAGGTCGGCCAGCTCCAGGGCGGACACGGCGCCGCGCCCGTTCGACGTACGGTTCACCCGACGGTCGTGGACGCAGACGAGATGCCCGTCCGCGGTCAGCCTGACGTCGCACTCCAGGGCGTCGGCGCCGTCCTCGATCGCCTTGCGGTACGCGGCCAGGGTGTGTTCGGGAGCGTCGTCGGAGGCCCCGCGATGGGCGACGACCTGGATCGGGCCGTGCGGTCTGGGGTGCCGTACATGGGTCACCCGAGTCATGGTGTCACCGCTGCGGGGGTGGCTGAGCCCATGTCACCCTGGAGGCCTGTTTTGTCTGATGTAAAGATTGGTGGGCGGATGCACAGGTCCTGCTTACAGTGGCCAGACGCGCTGTGGGAAAAGCTGACCTCATACACGTGCACAGCGGATTTCCTGCCGAATGCCGACTGGATGCCGAGTGGAACCGAGGAGTAAAGAGCTGTGAGCACCGAGAACGAGGGCAACGAGGGCAACGCGGTACCGGCCGTGCCGTCCGTTCCGTCCGCACCTCCCGTGCCGCCCGCCGCTCCCGCGCCGGCCCCCGAGGGCGCCGCCCCTCCGTCACCGGTGGCGCCGGCCCAGGACACCACGCACACACCGGCCCCGCACACCCCCGGCGCGTCGGCGCACGCCGAGGCGCCGCGCCACAACCCCACGCACCAGGGCGGCCCGGCCGCCCCCTCCGCGCCGCGGCCCCCGCAGCACTCCCCGTACGGCGCGCCGTCCGAGCCCCCCGCGGGCGCCGCGGCCTGGCCGCCGCCCGCGGTCCCGTCGTACGCCGGGGGAAGCGGCCACGGTCCGGTGTGGGGCGCTCCGGTCCCGCCCGGCGGCGGCGAGCCGGCGCGCGGCAAGCGCCGGAGCGGCGGGCTGGTGGCGGCGGTGGCCGTGGCGGCGCTCGTCGCGGGCGGCGTCGGCGGCGCGCTCGGCTTCGTGGCGGCCGACCGCAGTGACGACCGGTCCTCCGGCGGCTCGACGACCATCTCCGCGTCGGACAGCCCGAGGGACCTGAAGCGCCCCGCCGGCACGGTGGCCGGGGTCGCGGCGAAGGCGCTCCCCAGCGTGGTCACCATCGACGCGCAGGGCGGTGGCGGCGAGGGCGGCACGGGCACCGGCTTCGTCTACGACAAGGAAGGCCACATCCTCACCAACAACCACGTCGTGGCCTCCGCGGCGGAGTCGGGCGAACTGTCGGCGACCTTCTCCGACGGCAAGAAGTACGCCGCCGAGGTCGTCGGCCGGGCCCAGGGCTACGACGTCGCCGTGCTCAAGCTGAAGAACCCGCCCGCGGGCCTCGCCCCCCTGCCGCTGGGCAACTCGGAGGGCGTCGCGGTCGGCGACTCGACGATCGCGATCGGCGCGCCCTTCGGCCTCTCCAACACGGTCACCACGGGCATCATCAGCGCGAAGAACCGCCCGGTCGCCTCCGGGGACGGCTCCAGCAACAAGAACTCGTACATGAGCGCCCTGCAGACCGACGCCTCGATCAATCCGGGCAACTCCGGCGGCCCGCTGCTGGACGCGACCGGCGCGGTCATCGGCATCAACTCCGCGATCCAGTCCACCGGCGGCGGCCTCGGCCAGTCCCAGGCCGGCTCCATCGGCCTCGGCTTCGCGATCCCGATCAACCAGGCGAAGAACGTCGCCGAGCAGTTGATCAAGACCGGTCAGCCGGTCTACCCGGTGATCGGCGCGACGGTCACGATGGAGGAGAAGACGGGCGGCGCGACGATCCCCACCGAGGGCGCGGACGGCACCGCCGCCGTCACTCCGGGCGGCCCGGCGGCGAAGGCGGGCCTCAAGGCGGGCGATGTGATCACGAAGTTCAACGACACGGTGATCGACAGCGGCCCCACCCTCATCGGCGAGATCTGGACCCGCAAGCCCGGCGAGAAGGTGACCCTGACCTACCAGCGCGACGGCAAGACGGCCACGGCCGAAGTCACCCTGGGCCAGCGCCAGGGCGACAGCTGACCGGCTAGGCTGTCCCACGCGTCGAACCGGCCCCACACGGGCCTGACGGACCCGTCGCCCTGCACGGGCGCGGTGCGGCCGACGCGGGGTGGGTTGCCCGAGCGGCCTAAGGGAACGGTCTTGAAAACCGTCGTGGCAGCGATGTCACCGTGGGTTCAAATCCCACACCCACCGCAGATGAACGGCCCCCGACCAGGTGCATCGGTCGGGGGCCGTTCGCGTTGCGCTGCCGCGCGGGTCGCGTCGTTCGCGGGCTGCCGGGTGGTCGGCGGGAGCGGGTGGGCGGGCTGCCGGGTGACGTCGCCGGTCGGGGAGCGGGGGGTGGCTCGACGACGGGGGCTCAGGTCGACGCCGTCCAGGGAGGCGGGGCCGGGGCGCCCCGAGGGCGTCGCCGTCCAGCTCCGCTCCGCGTGCGCAGGTGTCATGGCGTCGGGGACGGTTGGAGTGCGCCCAGGGCGGTGGGCATGTCCTTCTTCCTCGTGACGACGAGGACCGGTACGCCTCCGTCCTCGCACTCCAGGACCAGGGCCCGGCCGTCGTAGTCGGGACGGCCCGCAGGGTCCGTGGTGCGGGGGCGGCGGACGCGCAGGGGGGTCAGGGTGCGGGGGGTCTCCTTGCGGTGGAAGGCCCCCGTGGGGTCGGGGGTCGTCGCCAGGAGGCCGGGGCCGGCGACCAGGAAGCCCGCGTCGCCGGCGTACGGGACGTTTCCCAGGACCACGCCGGGGAAGCACGTCTCCTCGGCGGGCGCGGACGGGCGCACGGTGATCGCGTCCCCGCCCCGGTCGCGTCGCCGCAGGAAGGGTACGGCGGCCGCGCAGCCCGCCAGGACCACCAGTGCGCCCAGGCCGGTGAGGCGCAGGGCCCCGCCGATGTCGTCGGTCGGCCAGGGCGCGGCCGCGCCGAGCAGGGCGAGGGCGGCCCCGCCGCTGAGCGTGAGGCCGACCTGCCAGGGGTGGGCCCTGGTCGAGCGGCGCCCGGTCCGGGACATGGCGTACGCGCCCATCAGGAAGGCCGTCCCGTAGAGGCCGAGGCCGAGGCCGGCGGCGAGGGGGGTCCGGTAGCCGCCGCGCGGGTCCGCGTTGGTGGAGCGGCGTGCCGTGGGGAAGTCGACGTACCGGATCTGGCCCCGCCAGTACGTGACCCGGACGTCCGCTCCGGGCCGGGCGACCGGGTCGTGCTTCGGGCTGCCGTCGATCCGGGTGCGGCTGGACGTCCCGTCGGCCTCGGTGACGTACAGCCAGTACGAGGACGTCTTGCGCGTCGTCTCCTTCTCGGTGCGGTCGATCGTCGCCGCGACCGTACGCAGGCAGTCGTCGTCCCGGTCGCCGGAGGCCGGGCACGCGGTCGCCGTGGTGAAGGCGCGCTCCGCGTCGCGGGCGCCGACCACGGGGATCAGGAGCAGCCAAGCGGAGGCCAGCACGAACACCGTGCCGAGCGCTGCCGCGGCGCGCGTCATCGAACGGCTTCTGGTTTCGGGCTCACTGCTCTGCGTCGGGGTCACCCCAGCATTCTGTAGCGGGGGGAGGACAAGGGGCAGGGGCGTTCCCCGCACATTCCCGGCCCGCTTCCTGCCGGAAACCGGCAACGGGGCCGGGGCGGCGGGAGAGGGGCGCGCGGGCGCGGCCGCCCGGTCGGGTGCGAGCGGTCAGGCCGCGCCCGGCCGGTACGGGCGCCCCGCCACGCCGCCCCGTCCCGACGTCAGCCGGGCGGCCGAGGCGATCGCGGCGCGGGCCTCGTGCTCCGGGAGTCCGGTGCGTACGGCGGCGGCGGTGAGGGCGTCCGCGAGGGCGTCGCCGAAGCCGTGTTCGTAGGCCCGGCAGGCGGCCCAGAACAGGCGGGTGTTGCGCTGGCCCTCGTGGGCGGCCATGACGAAGTGCACCAGGCCCTCGCCCCGGCGGCCGGGGTCGGCGGGCCCGGCGGCCCCGTGGGCCCCGCCGGATCCGCGGATTCCGGCGGCGGGCCCGGTGCGGGCGGGCGGGGGCGTCAGGAGGCGGAGGAGGGACCGGGGGCAGGGGGCCGGGGCGAGGCGGGCGGTGCGGGGGGCCAGGCGGTACCGGCCGTGGGCGGTGACCGAGCCGGGGCCGACCAGGTAGCCGCCGGCGCCCCGGATGTCGATGCCGGGGGCGAGGCGGCCGGCGGAGTTGGGGACCGTCACGTCGGCGGGGCCGGTCAGCCAGAGGTGCCGGCCGCCGCTGGGGGTGAGCACGGTGACCGTCGGCGGGATGGTGAACAGGTGCTGGAGGGCCAACTGCCGGAGTGCGCCGGCGGAGTCGTCGCCGTTGGCGGTGTCGACGTCCAGGTCGATGCCGATGAGGCGGTGCGGGGCGCGTCCGCAGGCGATGCCGTAACCGGTGGCTCGGGGCGCGGCGGCGAAGAGGGCGCGGACCGCCGCCGGGTCGGTGGTGGCGTCGTACACCCCGTGCCCCGGCAGCCCGCACGCGCCCCGGCACAGTGTCGCCGGCTGCTCGCCCCGGTGGGGGGAGCGCAGCGCGGGGAGCTTGGTCGCGGAGAGGGGGAAGACGGGGAGCCCCCGCTCGGCGGCGGCGAGCGCGTGGGCGAGGGCCAGGGTGGGGGTCTGCCGGTCGGTGATGGCCATGGAACCATTTTCGTACACGCGTTCGAGTATGGGAAGGGGGGTCCCCGTCCGAGCAGGGTGGATCCGCGGTGGCGTGCGGCACGGCTTGGGTGAGGGAGTGCGCGACGAGGCGGCTCGTGTGAAGGGGTGGCTCGTGCGACGGGGTGCGTGGCGGTGCGGCTCGTGTGAAGGGGCGGCTCGTGCGACGGGGTGCGTGGCGGTGCGGCTCGTGTGAAGGGGCGGCTCGTGCGACGGGGTGCGTGGCGGTGCGGCTCGTGTGAAGGAGCGGCCCGCACGAGGGGGTGTGTGATGGCGTGGCTCGTGCGAAGGGGGGCGCGGGTGAGGGGTGCGTGCCCTCGCGCGAGCCGCCGCCGCTGCCTCGGCCGGCTCCGGCGGTCGGTGGCTGGTCGGCGGCCGGTCTTCGGTTCCGGGCCCCGCGGCGGACCCTGACGGCCTGCGCGCCGTCCCTCCCCCTCCAGGAGGTGGACGGCGTGCCGCCCCTACAACCTGAGGCGGACGGAGCTTCGGGACCTGGGGCCGATCCCCGCGGCGACGGCCACTCCTAGCGTGGAGGCATGACCACGCCAGTCCGCACGGACGCCTCGGTGGGGGTGGCCCCTGCCGCAGCCACCGGCCACCCCCACGCGCCCTACGCGTCCTTCTCCTCGTACGTACGGGCGCGGGGGCCGGTCCTGCTGCGCACCGCGCGGTCCCTCACCGCGAACCCGTGCGACGCGGAGGATCTGCTGCAGACGGCGCTCGCCAAGACGTACGTCGCGTGGGAGCGGATCGAGGACCACCGGGCGCTGGACGGCTATGTGCGCCGCGCCCTGGTGAACACCCGCACCTCGCAGTGGCGCAAGCGCAAGGTCGACGAGTTCGCCTGCGAGGAGCTGCCCGAGCGGGAGGCCATGGCGGCGCCGGACCCGGCCGAGCGGCAGTCGCTGCACGACGCGATGTGGCGCGCGGTGCTCAGACTGCCGGACCGCCAGCGCCAGATGGTCGTGCTGCGTTACTACGAGGACCTCAGCGAGGCGCAGACGGCGGAGGTGCTCGGAGTGTCCATCGGTACGGTCAAGAGCGCCGTCTCCCGCGCCCTCGGCAAGCTCCGCGAGGACCCGGAGCTCACGCCGGTCCGCTGAGCGCGCCCACCCCGCCCCGGTCGCCGTCGCCCGAAGCCCCCGCGGCGGTCGAAGGGCGACTCAACGGTCCGGCTCCGGCGCCGCTGCGGCCGTTCCGCGCGGGAGTGGACCAGGAATGTTCGCCCATGAGTAGTGACATACCAGATGGTATGTGCGCAGAATCAGCGGAACCTTACTGCCGCGTAGCGCCCAACGGGAGGACGCCGTGCTCAGCACCATGCAGGACGTACCGCTGACTATCACCCGCATCCTGCACCACGGGATGACCATCCACGGGAAGTCGCAGGTCACGACCTGGACCGGCGAGCCCGAGCCGCATCGGGTCTCCTTCGCCGAGATCGGGGCACGCGCGGCGCGACTGGCCCACGCGCTCCGCGAGCTGGGCGTCGACGGCGACCAGCGCGTCGCGACTCTCATGTGGAACAACTCGGTTCACCTGGAGGCATACCTCGCCGTTCCTTCCATGGGCGCGGTGCTCCACACCCTCAACCTCCGGCTGCCTCCGGAGCAACTGGCATGGATCGTCAACCACGCCGACGACAAGGTGGTGATCGTCGACGGGACGCTGCTGCCCCTCCTCGTCCCGCTGCTGCCCCACCTGCCGTGCGTCGAGCACGTCGTCGTCTCGGGGCCGGGCGACCGCTCCGCGCTGGTCGGCGTCACGCCGCGCGTGCACGAGTACGAGGAGCTGATCGCGGACCGCCCCACCACGTTCGACTGGCCCGAGCTGGACGAGCGCCAGGCCGCGGTCATGTGCTACACCTCCGGCACCACCGGCGACCCCAAGGGCGTCGTCTACTCCCACCGCTCCCTCTACCTGCACTCGATGCAGGTCGGTTTGCCGGAGTCGATGGGCCTGACCGACAAGGACACCACCCTCATCGTCGTGCCGCAGTTCCACGTGAACGCGTGGGGGCTGCCGCACTCGGCGTTCATGACCGGCGTCAGCATCCTGATGCCGGACCGGTTCCTCCAGCCCGCACCGCTCGCCGACATGATCGAGCGCGAACGCCCGACGCACGCGGCCGCGGTCCCCACCATCTGGCAGGGCCTGCTCGCCGAGGTCACCGCCAACCCGCGCGACCTCACCTCCATGGTGCAGGTGACCATCGGCGGCGCGGCGTGCCCGCCCTCGCTGATGGAGGCGTACGACAAGCTCGGCGTCCGGCTCTGCCACGCCTGGGGCATGACGGAGACCTCGCCGCTGGGCACCGTGGCCCACCCGCCCGCCGGACTGAGCGAGGAGGAGGCGTGGCCCTACCGGATCACGCAGGGCCGCTTCCCGGCGTCGGTGGAACCCCGGTTGGTCGGCCCCGACGGCGAGCGCCTGCCGTGGGACGGCGTGTCCGCCGGTGAGCTGGAGGTACGCGGTCCGTGGATCACCGCCTCCTACTTCGGCGGGGCCGACGGCGAGGTGCTGCGCCCCGAGGACAAGTTCAGCGAGGACGGCTGGCTGAAGACCGGCGACGTCGGGGTGATCAGCCCCGACGGCTTCCTCACCCTCACCGACCGCGCCAAGGACGTGATCAAGTCCGGCGGCGAGTGGATCTCCAGCGTGGAGTTGGAGAACGCGCTGATGGCTCACCCGGACGTCGCGGAGGCGGCCGTCGTCGCCGTACCGGACGAGAAGTGGGGCGAACGGCCGCTCGCGACCGTCGTGCTCAAGGAGGGCGCGACCGGGACCGACTACGAGGCGCTGAGGACGTTCCTCGCCGCGTCGGGCATCGCGCGGTGGCAGTTGCCGGAGCGCTGGTCGGTGATCGCCGCGGTGCCGAAGACGAGCGTCGGCAAGTTCGACAAGAAGGTGATCCGGAAGCAGTACGCGGACGGCGAGCTGGACGTCACCCAGCTCTGAACGCCTCCCCGTCCCGCCATGTTTCACGTGAAACATGGCGGGACGGTAAGGGTTTCACGTGAAACATGGCGGGGGCGGTACGGGAATCCCGTACCGCCCCCCCCATGCCGCGTGAGCGGTCAGTTGGTGCCGATCTTCGCCAGCAGGTCGACGATCCGGGACTGGACCTCGTCGCTGGTCGACCGCTCCGCCAGGAAGAGCACGGTCTCGCCCGAACCGAGGCGCGACAGGTCCGATGGGTCCATTCCGGCCGAGGTGTAGACGACGAGCGGGGTGCGGTTCAACTGCCCGTTGGCCCGCAACCAGTCGATGATCCCGGCGCGCCGGCGGCGTACCTGCATCAGGTCCATCACCACCAGGTTCGGCCGCATCCGGCCCGCCAGGTCGACGGCCTCGCTGTCCGTCGCGGCGCGCGCCACCTGCATCCCGCGCCGCTCCAGGGTGTGGGTCAGCGCCACCGCGATCTCCTCGTGCTCCTCGATCAGGAGTACGCGCGGCGGATGCTGCTCGCTGTCGCGGGGGGCCAGCGCCTTGAGCAGGACGGCCGGGTCGGCCCCGTACGCCGCCTCCCTGGTCGCCTGCCCCAGCCCCGCCGTGACGAGCACCGGCACCTCGGCGGCGACGGCCGCCTGACGCAGCGACTGCAGCGCGGTACGGGTGATGGGCCCGGTCAGCGGGTCGACGAAGAGCGCGGCGGGGAACGCGGCGATCTGGGCGTCCACCTCCTCGCGGGAGTGCACGATCACCGGCCGGTAGCCCCGGTCACTGAGCGCCTGCTGGGTCGGCACGTCGGGCGCGGGCCAGACGAGCAGCCGGCGCGGGTTGTCCAGCGGCTCGGGCGGCAGCTCGTCGTCGACCGGGTAGGGATGGGGCCGGTTCGCGACCTCGACCGCCCCTCCGGGCCCGTCCAGCGGCTCGGGACCTTCGGCGCCCTCGTCGGGCGCCCCTATGGCGTACGCGCGCCCCTCCGCCACGGGCGGCGCGAGCAACTGCCCGTCGCCGTAATCGGGCCCGCTCGCGGGGGCGGGCGGTACGGGGCGGCCGGGCCGGGCCTCCCCCGGCTCGCCCGGCGCCTGGACAGGGCCCTGAGCCTGGTCCTGCTTCGTCGCCTGGCGCTGCTGGGGACCCTGGTTCTGACCCGGAAGCCGGTGCTGCTGCGCACCGTGGCTCTGCTCCGGAGGCCGGTGCTGCTGGAGGCCCTGGTTCGGGCCGGGGGTCCGGTGCTGCGGGGGGCCGGGAGGGGGGCTCGTCCGTCCGGCGCGGTCCTGCTGCGATGCGGCTTCCGGCGGGGCGGCGAGCTTACGACGGCGGCCCTGCGGCACCGGTTGGGCCGGTGGGGCCTGCGGGGCCGGGCGCCCCTGCTGGGGCGGGGTGAGGTGGGGGGCGAACGGCACGCCCTGGCCCAGCGTCCGCACGCTGAACGCACGCCCCTGCGTCGAGTCCGGGTTGCCGCCCGGCGGCGGCTCCTCGACGGGCAGCGGCTGCCGTCGCGCGCCCGGAGCCGGCCCGGCCGCGTCGTCGTCGGCCGGGAGCGCCCCCTGCTCGGCGGCGGATGCCGCACCGGTGGCACGGGCGGTCGGCCCGGCGGCGGGCGCGGGCTGCCCGAGATGCGAGCCGGCGGGACGCTCGGCGGCCGCGGGCCGGCCGCCCGGCCCGTCACCGCCCCACGAGGCGTCCTCCGGAACCGGTGTCGGTGCCGCCGTCCGGCGTCCAGCCTGGACCGGACCCTGCGGTACGCCACCGTCGTGCGCGACCGGGGCGGCCGGGTAAGGCTGCCCGGACCCCTCGGGCGCCGGCCAACCGGGCTGCGCCGGGGCGACGGGGTGCGCCTGCGGCGGCGTGTGCACGGCGTCCGGGGTGCTGCGCCCGTGGTGCGAGGGGCCCGCCCCGCCGGGAGCGGCCGCGGGCCCCGGCGTCGGAGCCCGGTCCGCGTCGGCCGGAGGGAGCGCGAAGGCGGTCCGCGGCCCGGTCTCGGCGGCGGTGCGCTCCTGGGCGAGGGACAGCGCGCGCCGGGCCCGCCGCCCCCCGGCCTGCGGGGGCTGCTCCGGAGCCGTACCGGCTGCGCTGCCGGACGCGAGGGCGGGCAGCGCCGGTCGGTCGTCGCCGTCGTGCCGGGCCCGCCGCCCGGTGGGCGGCACCGGCTGCTGCGGGTCCACCGGAACACCCTGCGGCGGCACGGTCTGCCCGAGCTGCGGGCGAGCGCCGACCCCTTGGGCGCCCTCGGCGGCGGTGACCACGGACCCCTCCGAGGGCACTCCGGACGTCAGGGCCAGAGCCTGCCGCTGGGGCGGGTGCTCCGGCGACGCCGCTCCGGGGCGGCCTGCCGCGCCCGGCTCGACCTCGGCCGGGCTCGGGCGGCCGCGCCGGCGCCCGGAGCCCTCGCTCTGCTGGGCCGGGAACGACTCCGCGCCCTGCTCCTCCTCCGGCGCGGCCGGACCGCGGCGCGCCCTGCGCCGACCGGTCGGCTCGGCGTCCGGGCGGTCGTCGGGGGACGGGGGCACGGCCCCGCCGTCGCCCGCACCCTCCGGCGCGGGGACGGGCCTGCCCAGGAACGCGTCGGTGGACGGCCTGCGCGCCCGCCGCCGCCCGCCACTGGTGACGCCCGGCGCCCCGAGGTCCCCCGGGGGCGAGTCCGCGCCGCCGCCTGCCGGCGGAAGCGCGCCGCCCGGCGCGGAGGCGTCTCCCGCCCCCGACGCCTGCTCGTCCGTCGAACCGCGTTCCGCCGCGTGCCCCGGAACGGGTGCGTGCGGCACGTGTCCCGGCGTGTTCGGGGCCGCGATGGTGCCCGAACCGGAGCCGATCGGCACGTCGAGCACGTACGCGCTGCCGCTCATCCCCGGCATCTCGTGCGTCTGGAGCACCCCGCCGTGCGCCTGGACGATGCCGCGCACGATCGGTTCGTGGACCGGGTCGCCCCCCGCGAACGGGCCGCGCACCTCGATCCGTACGACGTCTCCGCGCTGGGCCGCCGCCACGACCACGGTGGAGTCGACGTATCCGCCGCCGGGGACGGGGCGGGTCTTCCCCGTCGAGTCGACCCCGGCCACGTCCGCGACCAGATGGGCCAGGGCCGTCGCGAGCTGCCGCGCGTCCACCTCGGCCTCGATCGACGGAGCGTGCACGGCGAACTGGGCGCGCCCCGGCCCGATCAGCTCGACCGCCCCGTCGACGCCGGCCGCCACGATCGCGTCGAGCATGGCGGGGGCCTTGACCAGGCCCTCCGCGCCCGTGTCGAGGCGCTGGTAGCCGAGCACGTTGTCGATGAGCGTGGTCATCCGCGCGTACCCGGCGGCGAGGTGGTGGAGGATCTGGTTGGCCTCGGGCCACAACTGCCCGGCCGGGTCGGCGGCCAGTGTGGACAGCTCGCCGCGCAGCTCCTCCAGGGGCCCGCGCAGCGAGCCGCCGAGGACGGCCGTGAGCTGGGAGTGCTGGGCGGTCAGGGCGGCGAGGCGCTCGGCCTGCTCCTCCAGCTCGGCGGCGTACCGCTCGGTCCGGTCGGCCAGCTCGGCCGTGTGGGCCTCCTTGAGCGCGGCCAGCTCGGCGGCGTGCGCCTCGCGCAACGCCTCGACCTCAGCGGTGTGGCTCTCGGTCAGCTCGGCGACGGCGCCCTCGTGCTGGGCGGACAGCTCCTCGTACGGCCTGCGGTCGGTGAACGTCATCACCGCGCCGACGAGCTGCTCCCCGTCCCGTACCGGTGCGGTCGTCAGATCCACCGGCACCCGTGCGCCGCTCTTGGACCAGAGCACCTGCCCGCGCACCCGGTGCTTGCGCCCGGACCGGAGGGTGTCGGCGAGCGGCGACTCCTCGTACGGGAACGGGTCGCCCTCCGCCCGCGAGTGCAGGATCAGGGGGTGCAGCTCCTGGCCGCCGAGGTCGCTGGCCCGGAAACCGAGGATCTGCGCGGCCGCGGGGTTGACCAGGACGACGCGCCCGTCCGTGTCCGTGCCCACGACGCCCTCGGAGGCGGCGCGCAGGATCATCTCGGTCTGCCGCTGCGAACGGGCCAGCTCGGCTTCGATGTCGACGGTTCCGGAGAGGTCCCGTACGACGAGCATGAGGAGTTCGTCGCCGGTGTAGCTGGAGTGGATGTCGTTGTAGGCGGCCTGCCCGCTGTCCAGGCTCGCGCTGGTGACCTCGACCGGATACTCGTGCCGGTCGGTGCGGCGCGCGATCATCCGCGTCGGCTTGGTCCGGCCCTGCGGGTCCGCGGACTCCGGTCGGCGCATCGAACCCGGAATCAGCTTGGAGTCGAACTCCGGCAGCAGATCGAGCAGTCCGCGACCGACGAGCGCGGTGCCCGGCGTCTCGAACATCTCCAGGGCGATGGAGTTGGCGTTGACGACCGTGCCGTTGCAGTTGACGAGCAGCAGCCCGTCAGGAAGGGCATCGAGTATGGCTGCGAGGCGAGCAGTGCCTCGGGACGGCCTGCTGCTCACGACGACGCTTCCTCCCTGGTTACCGCACCTTGCCGACAGCCGGCCCCATCTTGCTCCTCGGACCGCACGCTGTCACTGGAGGAGTCTACGGGCTGGGAAAGCTCCGGGGTCGGCGGATGAGGAGGAGCTCTCACCAAGGTTCTGTGCACGCGGTGTACGCCGCCGGCCTCCGACGCGGGCGTCGGCGCACCCGGTGACGTGCGCCGGAAGCGGGTCGGCTCCGGTGCGCGCGGACCGGCGGCGCCCACCGGGGCGGCGTGGGGGCACACGCCGTACGACGTGCCGGGAACCGGGCTACTGCACGTCCGGGAGCAGCGGCACCAGGCTGTTCCAGCGCGCGATCTCGCACCCGTCGCGGCGGCTCGCGGTGGTGTCCACGGCCCGGCCCTCCCAGGTGCCGACGATGCGCGCGGTGGCGTCGCCGCCGTAGATCATGGTGCACATGGTCCCCTTGGGCGTCGGGCGGAACAGCTCCTGCCGCCCGGCCCGCGTGCTTCCGGCCTCGGCCAGCCGGTCGCAGGCGGCCTGCCCCCGCGGGTGGCTGCCCCCGGTGGGCGCGCACTCCAGCTCGAACGTCCCGTCGGCCCCGGCGACCCCGGTGTCCCGCACGGTCACGGTGAGCCGGGTCCGCGCCTCGTCCGCCGGACCCGCGCCGCCGCTCGGGAAGCCGGGCAGCGACGGAACCGGCGCGGGCCGCGGCCCGAGGGCCGGCCGGGCGGCGGCGAGCGGCCCGGAGGTGGGCTGGGCCAGCGGCACGGGGCCGGAGGCGGGTGCGGCGATGGCGGTCGGCGCGGCGGTGGCGAGCGCCGCGAGCGAGACGACGGCGGTGAGGGCGAGACGGCGCAGCATGGGCGAGCTCCAGGATCTCTGCGTCACGGGCGGCCCCGGCGATCACGGACGACCGCTGGCACGACGGCGACGGGCGACGGACGGCTGACTGGCGGGGCCGCGGCCCCACCCCTCTAACGCGCGCCCCGCCCGGACGTTGCGCCACACGCCCAACGGCTTTGCCCCGGCCCCCGCAGGGCTAGTAACCTGGGCGGCGATTGGTGGCACGACGCTCAACTGTGTCATCATCTGCACGCACCACTCGCGTCCGCGCGAGGTGCGCTGGAGGCGTCGCCTAGTCCGGTCTATGGCGCCGCACTGCTAATGCGGTTTGGGTCTTAAAGCCCATCGAGGGTTCAAATCCCTCCGCCTCCGCACCACCCCGAAGCCCCGTGCCCCTGGCACGGGGCTTCGGGCGTTCCCGGCTGGAGGGCGGACGGCTGCGGGGCCGGGGCGGGGAGGGTGGCCGAGATCCGGCTGGGGAGGCTGTTTCCGCAGGTCAGTGACGGTGGGGCCAATGGATTTCGCGTCCCGGCGCAGGTCATGTAATGTTGTTCTCGCAACGCCGACCGGGGCAAAAAAGCCCGGAACGCCAAGCACTCGTAGCTTAACGGATAGAGCATCTGACTACGGATCAGAAGGTTGCAGGTTCGAATCCTGCCGAGTGCACAGCAGGCCAGAGGCCCCCAGGAGAAATCCTGGGGGCCTCTGGCGTTGCCCGTACGGCAGTGAAGTACAGCGACCCTGTCAGCCGGTACCGCCCGTCGCGTCGTGCAGCCTGCCGATCGCGGTACGAGCCCCGGCCTCGCTCGCCTCGGCGCGGACCCGCCGGGGCGGTCATCGTGCACCTGGGCGGCTCGGTACAGGTCGGGGCGGGTCGTCACGTGCCCGTCAGGGCGGGGACGATCACGGCGCCGGCCGCCGAGAGCAGGCCGCCCACGGCCAGGACGGCGTTAAACTTCTCCTTCGCCGTGGGGAAGACGGCACGGCTCACGTCGCCCATCTTGCTGCGCAGGACGATCAGCTTCAGCTTCTGCCACCGGTGTTGGCGGTTGCGGCAGCCCATCAGGACCCCGTAGGCGTTGTTGCGGCAGTACGTACGGCCGTCCCGGTTGACCGCGCCGCACCACACCGGCACCTGGAACGAGGCGTACGCCGAGACCGCGACCGACAGGGCGACGAGGATCGGAAGTGACCACTGCTGGCTCCACGCGACGATGAGAGCCGCGACGGCCATGTATCCCCAGTACGCACGCATTGCTTTCCCCATGGGCACGCAGGGTAGCGAGGTGAGCGCCGTCCGCGACAGGGGTGATCAGGACAAGCGGCGGCGTGACCCGATCGGGATGGCCGGTCCTTGCGGGGGCGGTGGGCGTCGGATGATCATCGGTGGGTGAACTTGCCCTCGATGCCGGACAAGTTGAGCAGAGCCGTCGACCGGGCCGGGCTCCCCCTGGCCGTCCTCCTGCTCTGGATCGGCGTCCGGGACCACCGCGACGGCGGGTCCGTGGGGTGGCCGGCCCTGGGAGTGGTGCTGGGGGTGGTCAATCTCTGGGTGGTCTGTCGCGGGACGCGGTGGTGGCCGGGCCGGAGGAACGCGTCGTCGTAGCGGGTGCCGGGGCACGGGAACGCCCCGCCGCCTCCCCGGAGAGGCGGCGGGGCGGGGGCCCGGTTACGCGGGGGTGTTCGCCGAGGCGAAGGCGGTCTCCAGGCGGGGGATGTAGTCGGCGAGGGCGGGGCCCCAGCAGCCGTAGTTGTGGCCGCCGTCGCACGTGGGCGACAGCGAGGAGCCGTCGCCGTAGTCGACGAGGCGGGCGGGCAGGCCGAGCTGGTCCATGCGGGCCTTGACCGTGCGGGAGGCGACGGCCGTGACGCTGTCGATCATGTCCTGGTCGCCGGTGTAGAGGGCGACCTCGGTTCCGCGCAGCCGGGCGAGGTTGGTCGGGGAGGCGGGGTTGACCGCGTTCCAGACGCGGTCCGCGTTGAAGACGGGGTACGGGGAGCCGAAGATCGCGTCGCTGTCGACGTACGGTCCGTGGCCGGGGCACCGTTCGGAGCCGGGCGCGCTGGAGGTGCTCGCCGCGCACCACGCGCCGGTGAGGTTCAGCTCCGTGGCGACGACGGCCGCGCGGATCGCCGACATCCCGAAGTCGATGCCCCCGGACAGCGAGGCGGCGTGGCCGAACAGGTCGGGGCGGACCTCGGCGTAGCGCAGGGCGCCGTAACCGCCCATCGAGAGGCCGACGACCGCGCGGTGCTTCTTGGCGGGGAGGGTGCGGAGGTTGGCGTCGATGAAGGGGATCACCTGGGTGAGGTGGAAGGTCTGCCAGTTGGCCGCGCCCGCGGAGGTGTTCTGCATGACCCAGTCGGCGTACCAGCCCTTGAGGCCGCCGTCCGGCACGACGGTGATCATCGCGTCGGAGCGCAGCGCGGGAGCCGCCGCGGAGTCGTCCACGTTGCCGCCCCCGCCGTGCAGGAAGTACGTCACGGGCCACCGCTTGGCGGGCTCGGACGCGTAGTCCTCCGGGAGGAAGACGCGGATCTTGTGGCGGCCGGAGACCTCCTTGGTGGTCACGGTGATCGTGAAGTCGGTGGCGGAGCGCACCTCGGTGGCGTCCGCGACCCTGGTCAGGCCGTGGCCGTCGGTGAAGTCCGGGATGCCGGGGGCGTCGGCCTGCGCCGCGGGCGCGGCGAACGCGCAGAGCATGGTCATCGCGGCGGTCGCGGCGGCCGCGGCCACCGCCTTGGCGCGGAGCCCGGCGAGGGCACGTGCGCCGGACAGCAGGGGGTTCATGAGGGGGTGCTCCTTCGGGGAGGCCGGTCGGGCTCGGTGGGTGCTCACGGGTTGTCGGTGACCTGGAACCCGGCGCCGTAGACGCCGGGGCGGGCGGTGTCGCGGGCGCGCAGGTCCGCGAGGATGTTCGCGGAGCTGGTGTAGACGTACGGGGGCACGCCCAGGGCCCTGGCCTTGGTGATCCCGGCCCAGGGGCCGGACGCCTGGAAGCCGTTCTGGGCGGAGGGGTAGGGGGTGCCGGGCACGTGCCAGATCGCGGGGCCCCCGGAGTCGCCGCCCTGGTGCGCGGCCCACGACTGGTAGACGCCCTGGGAGGCGTTGGTGACGCGGCCGTAGGTGGTGCCGAGCTGACCGGAGACCACCAGCTCGTTGGTGTTGAACAGGGCGGTCCCCAGGAGGCGTTCCTCCGGCCGCGCCGGGCTGAGGGCGTTGGGGCTGGGCCGGCCGTCCGGGACCTCCAGCTCACCGGTCTGCCTCAGGTGCGGGCCCTGCGAGGAGAGGACCACCTCGGGCGCCAGCTCGATGATCATGTAGTCCTTGGTGGCGTGCCCCACCATCGAGCCCTCGGGGTCCTTGAAGAACCGCAGATGGCCGATCGGGCCGTACCCGACGTCGTTCCGGTCGTAGATGGGCTGGACGTTCTCGGGGATGTCCCGGTCGGCGTAGTTCTTGTCGTTCAGGCAGTGCCCCGCGGAAATCGCGATCTTCCGCGCGTACTTGTCGGTGCCGACCGCCCCGATCGTGCAGAAGGCGTCGGGCGTCTGCGGCTGGAAGAGGATCTGCATACCGTTGAACACGCGCTTCGCCGCTCCGGTCCCGGATGCGGTGGCGGCGGTCGCGGAGGCCGTGAGGCCGGTCAGGGCCAGGAGTAAGGCGAGGACTCCTGCGAGCGGGCCGGGTATGCGTCGTTCACGCACGGGTGTTCCTCTCAGGTGGGTGGCATACGGACGGGCGGTGGCGGTCGGGAGCGGTCATCGACGGCACGAGGCCGCGACGACCAGCAGCGCGATGACGATTCCCAGGAGCGGCAGGCAGGCCAGGCCGCCTTGTGGACTCCCCCGATGGACCTCCACATGACCGCCCGGCGGAACTCCGGGATGCCTCCTGGCGTAGTGGTCGATCTGCTGCTGCCGGGCTCGGGAGCGACTGAGCCACGGCGTTCTCGCGGTGCACTCTCCGCACCAGTAGCGGTAGGCCATGCCGATCCCTCACGCGTCGTCCGTCGACTGCCACGGTCTTCCCCCGCCGGCCCACCGCTGGGGGCGGACCGGGACGGGGCACTCCCGATGGTGGTGTTCCCGCAGCTCGGGGGACAGGCCAAGGCACCGGTCACCTATGGCCGGTCGGGCGGCCGCGCTAGACTCGCCGCCGCCCGCGGGGGGACGAGTGGGGGGACCGACGTGACGGATCGGCTCGGCGTACTGGTACGCCGGTTGCGCACCCAGGCGGGGCTGACGCAGGAGCAGGTGGCGGAGCGGTCCGGGGTGAGCGTTCGCACCATCCGGCGGCTGGAGACCGGCCGGGCCGCCGACCACCGGCTGGGCACGGTGCACCTGCTGGCCGACGCCCTGGAGCTGGGGGCCGATGACCGCCGCCGCCTGGCCGCCGCCCTCGGGTCGGCGCGCACCCCGTCGGCCGAGCCGGTGGGTGTGCCGCGACCCGTGCCCGCACTGCCTTCGCCCGCGCCGGGGGACGGGGCCGGGCCCCTTCCCGTACAGCCGCCGGAGAACCCGCCCGTATCCGCGTCCGCGCCGTCCGTGCACGCGCCCGGAGCCGTTCCCGTACGACCGGCGGATGTGCCGGCCGTGCGTCCGCCGGAGCCGGGGGACGCGCACTCCCCGCCCCCGGCTCCTTCTCCCGTTCGGCCGTGGACCGGTGGTGTCCTCGCCGACGCGGCCGAGGAACTGGCGGGGGAGGTCCGGCGGCGCTGGCAGCGGGAGGAGGAGCAGCGCCGGGTCCACGACCCCTTTCCGCTGCCGGTGCGGTGGAACCGGGCGCCGGAACGCCTCACCGACCACGCGGAGAACATCCAGCGCCTTCCGGCGGGGGCCCGGCCCGGTCCCATGGACCTGGCGGGGGATCTGCGGAGCGTGGCCGAGGTGTACCGGAGGATTCCGTCCGGGCGGCTGGTGATGCTCGGCCGGGCCGGTTCGGGCAAGTCGATCATGGCGATCCGGCTCGTCCTGGACCTCCTCGCGGACCCGGCCCCGGCCCGCCGGGTTCCGGTGATCTTCAGCGTCGGGGCCTGGGACCCGACGGACGTGACGCTGCGGGACTGGCTGGCCGACCTCCTCCTGCGGGACTATCCGCACCTCGCCCGCCGGACCCCGAGCGGTTCCACCCTGGCCGCCGCGCTCGTCGACGCCGGGCTCGTCCTCCCCGTGCTGGACGGGTTCGACGAGATCGCCGAAGGGCTGCGGCACGAGGCGCTCGTCGCGC
Source organism: Streptomyces sp. NPDC041970 (assembly GCF_055588985.1). NCBI lineage: Bacteria > Bacillati > Actinomycetota > Actinomycetes > Kitasatosporales > Streptomycetaceae > Streptomyces > Streptomyces sp. NPDC041970. Next base: position 126,943 of record NZ_JBVJCD010000003.1, on the reverse strand, counting down.
TGAACGCGTCCTCGCTGCCGCTCGTGCTGACCAGCCGGTGCACGGAGTACGCCGAGGCGGTACGGGAAGCCCGCGCGCCCCTCGTCTGGGCCGCCGGGATCGAACTCACCGGCCTCGCCCCCGACGACCTCATGTCCTACCTGTCCCGGACCGCCCGCCCGGCCGCCCGGGAGGACCGAGCCGGCGGACGCGGCGGCGGGGAGGGCGCGGAGCCGTGGGGCCCTGTGCTGGCGGCGCTGCGGTCCGGTGAGGAGCCGGTGCGGCGCCTCGCGGAGGTGCTGAGCACCCCGCTGATGATCTCGCTGGCGCGGACGATGTACAGCGAGGCTCCGGGGCGGGACCCGGCCGAACTGCTGGACGCCGCCCGGTTCCCGACCGCGCACTCCCTGGAGGACCATCTGCTGGCCGGCTTCGTGCCCGCGGTCTACCGCCCCCGCGTCGCGGAGCGGGACGCGGCGGGCGACCGGGGCCGACGGCGCGACTGGGACCCCGAGCGCGCCCGGCACTGGCTCGGCCACCTCGCCCACCACCTGGTCCGCCTCGACCGGGACCGCCAGGACCTCGCCTGGTGGCAGATCGGGGAGTCGCTGCCCCGCTCGTCGCGCGTCCTGGCCGTCGCCGTGGTGTCCGCGCTCTGCGTCGCGGTGTCCGACTGGGCCGTCGTGCTGCTCGTCGTCCGGCTCCCTCTGGGCGAGGCGCTGGTGCAGGGGGCGGTGGTCGGGCCGCTCGGCGGTCTCGCCTTCGGGTCCTTCTACGGGGCGATGACCGTCTTCGGCGGCGGCGCGTTCGCACCGAGCCATGTGCGGATACGGCTGCCCGGCAGGGCCGACGGCCTCGGGCGCAGACCGCTCCGCATGTTCACCCACCGGTTCGCGGCCGTGCTGCCGGGCGGGTTCGTGACGGGGATCGGGTGCGCGTCCGCGTTCGCCCTCCAGCGCGCCCTGTACGAGGGGCGCTCGCTCACGGACCCCGCGCTGATCGAGACCGTCCTCATCAACATGCTGGCCTTCGGGTTGGTCTTCAGCTCGGCCGCCGGGCTGGTCTTCGGGCTGCTGGCCGTGTTGGAGACGCCGTTGGACGTCGGCTCCGCGGCCACCCCGGCCGGTCTGCTCGCCGCGAACCGCGTGACCGTGTACCGGCAGGTCCTCGTCATCGTGCCCGTCCTCACCCTCACGATCGCGCTCGGCGGCGGCCTGATCGTCCGCCTGCTGGGGGTCTTCCTCGGGCCGATGAGCTGGAGCCTGGCGGAAGGGCTCGTCGTCGGGGCGGTCGGCGGACTCGGCGGCGGCCTCTCGTACGCCCTCTGCTTCACCGCCTGGGGGCAGTGGCTGGTCTTCTGCCGGCTGCTGCTGCCCCTCACCGGGAAGCTGCCTCGGGGCGCGGGCGCGTTCCTCGACGACGCCTACCGGCGGGGCGTGCTGCGCCGCTCCGGCGCGGTCTACCAGTTCCGCCACGTCCGGCTCCAGCACCACCTCGGCCATACCTACCGCCAACGGCAGGGCAACTACGCACCGGCGACGTTCTCTGGTCCCGCGCCCCGTTAGCATCGCCGCACCGGCTCGGCCGGTGATCTGGTGCGAAGGACGGGGTCCGAGGTGTCCGGTGGGTGGCGGTGCGCCGGGGTGCGGTGGCCGGGGAGCGGCCCCGAGCTGGCGTGGGCCAGGGGCGCCGAGCGCCGGGTGAGCGTGCTCGCGTACGGGGACCCCGTCGGCTTCCGGGCCGTGGGGGAGCGGGCCTGCGCGGGGGCGCGGGGGAACGCGTGCCCGCTGGGGGCGGTGGTGCCCGGGCGCGGCACCGGGGGGCGGTGCGCGGAGTGCGCGCGGTTGGACCGGGCGCACTCGGTGGCCGCCGACACGCTGGCGGACGACCCCCGGACGTACCGGGTCTACCTCGCCTGGTTCGGCCCCGGACTGGTCAAGGTCGGCATCACCGGGGAGGAGCGCGGGGCCGCCCGGCTGCGGGAGCAGGGGGCCGTCGCGTTCTGCTGGCTGGGGCGCGGGCCCCTCATGGCGGCCCGGCGGACGGAGGAGGTCCTGCGGGCCGCGCTCGGGGTGCCCGACCGGATTCCGTATGCCGGGAAGCGGGCCGTGCGCGGGCGGCTGCCGGGGTGCGCGGAGCGGGCCGTCGAGGTGGCGGAGTGGTACGGGCGGGCCGCGGGGCTGGCGGGGCGCGGGTGGCCCGAGTCGTTGGAGCGGCTTCCGCTGGAGGTCGTCGACCAGGTGGGGTTGTTCGGCCTGGACCGTGCGCCCGCTCCCACCGGGTCCGTGCGCGAACTGGTGGCCGGGGGCGTCGTCGCGGGCCGTCTCGTGGCGGCTGCCGGGCCCGATCTGCACCTCGCGGTGGACGGTGGCCGCGTCGTCGTGCTGGACACGCGGTTGATCACCGGGTGGGAGCTGGCGGCGGTCCCGGCGGAGGGCCCCGGCGAGGTGAGCGTCCCGCTCGTCGACCTCGGGGGCGGGGGCGGGGGCGTGCAGGACGGGCTGTTCTGACGGGTGTGCCGGGGGCCGGGTGCGCGTCGGAGCGGGGCCGCCGGGGGCGTGCGTTCGGGGTGCGCGCGTCAGGGCTGCGCGTGTCAGGGGGGGCGTGTCAGGGTTGCGCGTCCGGGGGCGGCCCCGCCGGCGTACGCGGCCGGAGCGGGGCGGGGGTTCGGGGCGCGCGGGGGCGCGTGCGCGGGTGTGGCGTCTGGGGGTGAGGTGCGTCGGGGTGGGCGCGTCCGGTGGTGAGGCGCGTCGGGGTGGCGCGTCCGGGGGCGGTCCCGCCGGCGTACGCGGCCGGAGCGGGGCGGGGGTTCGGGGCGCGCGGGGGCGCGTGCGCGGGTGTGGCGTCCGGGGGTGCGGTGCGTCGGGGTGCGCCGGCACGTGGGTGTGGCGTCCGGGGGTGAGATGCGTCGGGGTGGGCGCGTCCGGGGGTGACGTGCGTCGGGGTGGGCCGGTCCGGCAGCCGTCCCGCTCCCTCCCCCCCTCCTGGTTTCTCAGGTGATTCACAGGAACGGGTCAGGCTCCTCTCACGGCCGCCTCGGAGGGTGGGCCCATGACGACGACGACCTCGGCCCAGCGCCGTACCGAACCGCTCCGGCCGGACCGCACCCCCGTGCGGGTCCTGATCGTGGACGACGAGGCGCCGCTCACCGAGCTGCTGTCGATGGCCCTGCGGTACGAGGGCTGGGAGGTGCGCAGCGCCGGGGACGGGGCCGGGGCGGTCCGGGCCGCCCGCCGGTTCCGCCCGGACGCGGTGGTCATGGGCGTGGCGCTGCCGGACATGGACGGGCTGTCCGCGCTGGGCCGGTTGCGCCGGGAGTACGCCGATGTGCCGGTGCTCTTCCTGGCCGCTCGGGACGCGGCCGAGGACCGGGTCGCCGGGTTGACGGCGGGCGGCGACGACTTCGTGACCAAGCCGTTCGGCCTGGAGGAGGTCGTGGCCCGGCTGCGCGGGCTGATCCGCCGCTCGGGCGCGGACGCCGCCGTCGGGCGGAGCGGGTCGACGCTCGTCGTCGGGGACCTGGTGCTGGACGAGGACAGCCGCGAGGTGAGCCGGGGCGGGGAGCCGATCCACGTCACGGCCACCGAGTTCGAGCTGCTGCGCTTCCTGATGCGCAACCCGCGCCGGGTGCTCAGCAAGGCGCAGATACTGGACCGGGTCTGGCACTACGACTTCGGCGGCCAGGCCAACGTCGTCGAGCTGTACATCTCCTACCTCCGCAAGAAGATCGACGCGGGGCGGGCGCCGATGATCCACACCCGGCGCGGGGCGGGCTATCTGATCAAGCCCGGCGCGTAGGGGGCGCGGGAACGGCGGAGGGGAGCTGAGGGGCGGCCGGGCCACGGCCGCCCCTCAGCCGTACGGTCCCTTGGCGGGGCGTCCCCTCAGCCGTGCGTGCCCACGGCCGCCCCTCGGCCGTCCGCCTTACGCGGGCCCGGCTCCACGTGTGCCCGTTCCCCACGTCTCCTGTCCCGGCCGCTCAGCCCGTCCTCTCCGCCTGCCGGGCCCGGACGCGGGGCAGCGCCAGGTCCGCCACGACCGCCCGGTGGTCCGAGGCGACGCTCGCCGGCACCCGCGCGGACCGTACGAGGACCCCGCCGTGCCAGGCGTCGGCCCTCGACACCGCGACGTAGTCGATGCGCTTGACCGGGCGGTGGGCGGGGAAGGTCGGCGCGCCCGGATCGACGTCCGCCAACTCGCGCCAGAGCGGTGCCAGTTCCGGGGCCTCGGGCTCCGCGTTGAAGTCGCCGAGCAGGATCTTGGGGCCCCGGTCCTCGGCCATGACGCGGCGGGTGTCGGCGACCTGGGCGACGCGGACGGCGGGGTCCGGGCGGTAGTCGAGGTGGGTCACGTACACGTGCACCGGCAGCCCCCGCACCCGTACGACGACCTCCCCGAACCCCGGCGCGGGGGCCGGGACCGGGTCGGGGTCCTGGGTCGAGAGGCGGGTGATCTCGTGGTTCTCGGCCGAGGCGATCGGATGGCGGGAGAGCACCGCCACCCCGAACTCCCGCCGGGGGCCGCCTGGTTCGGCCGGGTCCAGGCTGTAGATCGGGGCGAAGGAGACGTACATGCGCAAGCGGCGCGCCAGCTCTCCCGCGAGGTCCCGCCGCCCGCTGCGGTCGCCCCAGTGCCGGTCGACCTCCTGAAGCCCGATCACATCGGCGTCCAGCGCGCGCAGTTCGTCGGCCTGGCGGTCCAGGTCGAAGACGTTGTCCACGCCCGCCCCGGCGTGGATGTTGTACGTGGCCACGCGCAGCGGCACGACGGCTCCGGGGCGGGCGGGGGGAGGCGCGGCGGCGGTGGCGGGTGGGACTGCCAGTGCGCCCAACAGGGCCGTGGCGATGAGGAGTCGGGGGACACGGCGACGTAGCGACATGGCTCTCCAAGGGGGCCGGGGTCACGCACGGGGACGGGTCGGGTCGGGGCGGTCGGGCGGATCGGGCGGATCGGGACCGGGTCCGAGGTCGGAGGGGCCGGAGCGCGAGCGGGGGGCCCGAGCGAGAAGGTCCGAGTGGGCGGGTCCGAGTGAGTGGGCCCGAACGGGCGGGCGGAGCGGTCGGCGTCGAAAACCGTACCGCCCGGACGCCCCGAGGCCCACCGTCCCGGCCGTACGGCGCGGGAACGGGCTCCGGCGCGGGGCTCGCGCAGGGTCCGCGTGGCGGGTGGGTGGACACGGCGGAACCCCCACGCGCCGGGCGGACGGGCCACGGGGAGCGCAGCGCCGGGCGAACCGGCCCCGGAACGCGCAGCGCCGGGCGGGCGGGCCCGGTGGAACCCCCACGCGCCGGGCGGACGGGCCACGGGGAGCGCAGCGCCGGGCGAACCGGCCCCGGAACGCGCAGCGCCGGGCGGGCGGGCCCGGTGGAACCCCCACGCGCCGGGCGGACGGGCCACGGGGAGCGCAGCGCCGGGCGGGCGGGTCCCGCGGAAGGCGCCATGCGGACGGGCCCCGCGGGACCCCCACGCGCCGGGCGAACCGGCCCCGGAACGCGCCGCTCGGCGTGCGGTGCGCCTCGGGATGGGCCAGGCGGCGGAATACCGGGTTGTACGGTGTACAGGACTGCCTTACGGTGTATATCGCTCAGCTCCCATACACCGTACAACCGCATCGCAGCCCAAGGAGCCCGCATGACGGCGCCCGCCGCACCGCGTCACGACCTCACCCCCCAGGCGTATCCGCAACGCTGGCTGATCCTCGGCGTCATCTGCCTGGCCCAGCTCACCGTGCTGCTCGACAACACCGTCCTCAACGTCGCGATCCCCTCCCTCACCACGGAGTTGGACGCCTCCACCGCCGACGTGCAGTGGATGATCAACGCCTACTCGCTCGTCCAGTCCGGGCTGCTGCTCACCGCGGGCAGCGCCGCCGACCGCTACGGGCGCAAGAAGATGCTGGTCGTGGGGCTCGCCCTGTTCGGCATCGGCTCGCTCGCGGCCGGGCTCGCGGACTCCTCCGGCCAGCTCATCGCGGCCCGCGCCGGCATGGGCATCGGCGGCGCGCTGCTGCTCACCACCACGCTCGCCGTCGTCGTGCAGATCTTCGACGACACCGAGCGGGTCAAGGCGATCGGCATCTGGTCGACCGTCAACTCCCTCGGCTTCGCGGCGGGTCCGCTCGTCGGCGGGGTCGTGCTCGACCACTTCTGGTGGGGTGCGATCTTCCTCATCAACATCCCGGTCGTCCTGATCGGCCTCGTCGCCGTCGTCCGACTGGTGCCGGAGTTCACCAATCCGCGCAGCGAGCGCCCCGACCTGTTCGGCGCGGTGCTGTCCACGATCGGGATGGCCGCGATCGTCTTCGCGATCATCTCCGGGCCCGAGCACGGCTGGGCGTCCGGCCGGGTGCTGCTGACGGCGTTCACCGGCGCGGCCGTGCTCGCCGGGTTCGTCCTGTGGGAGCTGCACATCCCGTACCCGATGCTCGACATGCACTTCTTCCGGAACCAGAAGTTCATCGGCGCGGTGGCGGGCGCGATCCTGGTCGCCTTCGGGATGGGCGGGTCCCTCTTCCTGCTCACCCAGCACCTCCAGTTCGTCCTCGGGTACGGGCCGTTGGAGGCGGGTCTGCGGACGGCCCCGATGGCGCTCACCGTGGTCGCCCTCAACCTCACCGGGCTGGGCGCGCGCCTCGTGCCCAGGATGGGGACGCCCGCCACCATCGCGGCGGGGATGAGCTGCCTGGCGGCCGGTCTCGCCGCCATCGCGGTGCTCGGCCGCGAGGGGTACGGCGGGATGCTCCTCGGCCTGGTCGTGATGGGCGCGGGGATCGCGCTGGCGATGCCCGCGATGGCCAACGCCATCATGAGCGCCATCCCGTTGGAGAAGGCCGGGGTGGGCGCGGGCGTCAACGGCACGCTCGCCGAGTTCGGCAACGGGCTCGGGGTCGCGGTGCTCGGCGCGGTGCTGAACTCCCGGTTCGCCGCCCTCGTGCCCGCGTCCGTCGGCGCCGCCTCGCTGCCCGCCGCCGTGGCCGCCGCCGGCGGGCCGGAGGAGCGCGAGCACATCCGGGACGCGTTCGCCTCCGGCCTGGAGACCAGCCAACTGGTCGGCGCGGTCGCGGTGCTGGCGGGCGGCCTGCTCGCCGCGCTGCTGCTGCGCCGGGCCGAGCGGACGGAGGCGGTGGCGGCGGCGGGGAAGGCGTCGGCGGCAGCCGAGCAGGCGTCGGCGGCGGCCGGGCAGCCACCGGCGGCAGCCGGGAAGGCACCCGCGGCGGCCGGGCAGACCTCGGAAGCCGAGCAACCGCCGGCGGCGGCCGGGCAGACCTCGGCGGCGGCCGGACAGGTGGAGCGGCCCGTTCGGGCGGAGCCGTCCGGGCAGGTGGGGGCGGCCGGAGACGGGGCAGACGCGACAGGACCGGCGGCATAGCATCGGAGCGGACGCGCGTACCGGAGCGCGATCGTCCGGTACGTCGTCTTCCGGCAGGGCCGTCGCGGCCGGGCGGTCCGCGCGAGACGAGGAGAGTGCGCCATGGTGGCCGCGTCCGACCGTGGGAAGAACACCGTGCGGACCAGCGTGTGGCTGGACCGGCGGACCCCTTCGCGCACCCGCAGGTCCGAGTCCCCGGCGGGTCTGGACCGGGACCGGATCACCGAGGCGTCGGTGCGGCTGCTGGACGCGGAGGGCCTGGCCAAGTTCTCGATGCGCCGGCTCGCCGCCGAGCTGGACGTCACCGCGATGTCCCTCTACTGGTACGTCGACACCAAGGACGACCTGCTGGAACTGGCCCTGGACGCGGTGTACGCGGAGATCACCCCGCCCCGCGACGACCGCGACTGGCAGGAGCGGCTGCGGGAGATCGCCCGCAGCTACCGCGAACTGCTCGTCCGCCACATCTGGGTCTCCCCCCTGGCGGGGACCTTCCTCAACATCGGCCCGAACTCGATGCTCTTCTCGTACGCCGTCCGGGACGTCGTCCGGGCCACCGGCCTCCCCCTGGACCGGCAGACGGGCGCGCTCGCGGCGGTCTTCCAGTTCGTCTACGGGTTCGGCACGGTCGAGGGCCACTTCAAGGCCCGGTGCGCGGCGACCGGGTACACCCAGGACGAGTACTACCAGCAGGCGATGGGCTCGATCCGGTCGATGCCGCGCCTGCGCGACCTCATCGACTCGTCCAAGGATCTGATGGACGCGCGGGGCGGGGACACCGTCGAGGAGATGCGCGAGCGGGACTTCGGCTACGCGCTGGACCTGCTGATCGCGGGCATCGAGGCGACGCGCGACCGCGCCGCCGCCGAGCGGACCGCGCCGCGCGCGTAGCGGCCGCCGGGGCGTGCGCGGCGTGCGCGACCGCGCCTTGTGCGTGCGGACCGCGCCGCAGCCGTGACGGCCGCCGGTGCCGCCGGCGTGGCGGGCGCCGGGACGTACGCGCGTGGGCGCGGGTCCGTATCGGCGCGCCCCCGCTCACCGGGCCCGTCGCGGGTCCGTATCGGCAAGCCCCCGCTCACCGGACCCGTTCAGTAACCGCGTGCGGTGTCCACCGTCAACGCGGGGCGGCGGCCCGCCGTCACGGACGCCCAGCACACGGTGAAGTCCGCGACCACGTCCTCGTCGGCGGTGATCCCCGCGGAGTGCGAGGTGATCACCGTACGGGGCAGCCGCCAGACGGGGTCGCCGGGCGCGGCCGGTTCCTCCGGCAGGACGTCCAGCACCGCCCGGCGCACCCTGCCCTCCCGCAGCGCGGTCTCCAGCGCCCCCAGGTCGACCGTCGCGCCCCGCCCCACGTTGAGGAAGGTCGCGCCCCGCACCGAGGCGAACCGGGCGGCCCCGAAGAAGCCCTCCGTCGCGGCGGTCGCCGGGAGCGCCGCGACCACCCACCGGGCCGAACCCAGCGCCGCCCCGTCCTCGTCGGCCGCGATCACCCGGTCGAAGCCCGGCGCCGGCCCGGACCGCGCCGTACGGGCGACGCCCACCGTGCGCACCCCGCACCCGCGCAGCAGCCCGGCGACCGCCGTGCCGATGCGCCCGGCGCCGTAGACCAGGGCGGTCTGCCCGGCGACCAGCTCCGAGGGCAGGCGCCGCCACTCGGCGCGGGCGTGCAGGGCGGCGAACTCCGGAACGGACTGGCACTCGGCGAGCACCCAGCCCAGGACGTACTGGGCGATCCGCTCGCCCATCCTGCCCACGGTCCGGGTCAGCAGCGCCCCGGTCGGCCAGGGCGCGGCGGAGAGCAGCGCGTCCGTCCCGGCGTTGACGCTGTGGAACCAGAGCAGGCGGTCCGTGCGCAGTGCCGGGGGCAGCGCGGCCCCCACGCAGACGAACGGGGCGTCGGGAGGGACGTCGCCCAGCCGCTCCGCCGCGCGCCCGGCGATCCGCTCCACCTCGCGCACCAGCGCCCCGTCCAGCTCGGGCGCGACGAGCAGCCGCGCCCGAGCGAGGGCTTCCGGGGCGGGCAGCGGACCCGGAGCGGTCGGCCCATCGGTCGGCCCATCGGTCGGGCAGCCGGACGGCCCACGGGACGGCCGACCGGACGGGCAGCTTCCGGAGGGCTCCGGTCCGGGCTCGGCGGACCGCCGGGGACCCGGCCGGGAGCCCCGTACCGGAGACTCCGCCTCACCGGCGCGTTCCGCCTCACCGACCGGCTTCGTCCCACCGGCGAGTCCAAGCTCACCGGCCGGCTCCGCCTCACCGGCGCGTTCCGCCTCACCGACCGGCTTCGTCCCACCGGCGAGTCCAAGCTCACCGGCCGGCTCCGCCTCACCGACAGGCTCCCCCAGGGCGCGAGATGTCATGTCCCCACCCTAGGGTCGGGTCCGGCTCACTGGCCCGGCAGCGCCTCGCCCTGTACGGCCTGGATGTCCAGCTCCACCCGCAGGGTCGTGCCGATCGCGGCGATGCCCGCCTGGATGACCTGGTTGTAGTTCATCGCGAAGTCGTCGCGGCGCAGTTCGGCGGAGGCGTGGAAGGCCGCGCGGGTGCCGCCCCACGGGTCGGGCCCGGTGCCGAGGTAGCTGAGGTCCAGGTCGACCGGGCGGGAGACGCCGTGCATGGTCAGCTCGCCGTGCACGGTCCAGCGGTCGGGTCCGGCGGGGGTGAGGCCGGTGGAGCGGTAGGCGATCTCCGGATACCGCTCCACGTCCAGGAAGTCCGCCGAGCGCAGGTGCTTGTCCCGCATCTCGTTGCCGGTGTCGATGCTGGCCGCGCTGATCACCGCGTCGACCTGCGAGCGGGTGACGTCCTCGGCGATCTCCATCCGGCCGCCGAAGTCGGTGAACCGGCCGTGCACGCTGGAGATCCCCAGGTGCTGGGCGACCGCGGCGACGGAGGAGTGCGCCGGGTCCAGCGACCACGGGCCCGGCGGCGGCAGCCGCATCCCGCCCTGCCGGGCCAGCACGATCTGCCCGGCCTCGATCCGCCCGCTCGCGGTGACGAGGGCGGTGGAGGCGGAGGGGGCGTACCCGACCGCCGTGACGATCACCGTGTACGCACCGGCCGCCAGCGAACCGTCCGTGCGGACCCTCCCGTCCTCGTCGGCCGCGGCGCGCAGCACCTGGGCGCCGGTCATGTCGGTGACCGTCACGACGGCGTGCTGGACCGCCCAGCCGTCCCGCGTCCGTACCTGTGCGCGAAGTCCCATCCCGTATCTCTCTCCTAGCTCGATGGCCCGCGCGGTTCGTCGACCGCGGGGCCACGTGAGTCGGGCCCCGGAGCGGGTCGGCGGGCCGTCCCCCGCCCACCGCCCCGCACCGGGGCCCATGTCCGCCGGTCACGCCAGCCTCTCCGTGGGAGACGCCGCTGACCAGGGTCTTTGCGATCCCTTCACGGGAGCGCGTCACGAAGCACGTGCCCGTGCCCCGGAAGGGTCAATCACTCGCCGGGGTGAGCGAGTTCGATGTCGTGCCCGTCCACTCCCCGGCCGCCCACGGTCAGGGCCGCGGCCACCGGCGGGTAACCCGTCGCGACGACCGAGTACTCGCCCGTGTCCAGATCGGTGAAGGCGTACGCGCCGTCCTCGCCGGTCGTCGCGGTGCCGACCACGTTGCCCGCCGCGTCGATCAGCGTGACCCGCGCGTCGGCCAGCGGGTTCCGGGCGGACCCGGCCCGCACGACGCCCTGGAGCACCGCGCCGGGCCGCAGGGCCACGTCGAGGCGGGTGACGCCCTGACCGCCGATCTCCACCGGCAGCGCGAGCGGACGGAACCCGGCCGCGTTGACGGCGACGGTCACGGAACCGGGGACCAGCTCGCCGAAGGCGAACTCGCCGGTGGCTCCGGACGCGCCGGTGGCCAGCACGTCGCCCCGGACGTCGGTCACGACCACCATCGCGCCCTCCACCGGCGCACCGGACCCCTCCGCCCGTACGGTTCCGGCCAGGCCGCTCGTACCGGACAGCAGGATGTCGAAGGCCAGCGGCTCCCCGCCGACCACCACGGTGGACGCCTGCGGCTGGAAACCGTCCGCCGACGCGATCAGCACGTAGCTGCCGGAGCCGGGGGCGTCCAGGGTGTAGCCGCCGTCGGACCGGGCGACGGAGCGCCCGAGCTGCCGGCCGCCGAGCGAGATCAGGGTGACGGCCGCGCGGGCGACCGGCGCGCCCTCCGCGCCGCGCACCACACCGTGGACCGGGGTGCCCTGGCCGGGTGCGTCGACGGTGTCCGGGGCGTCCGCCGGTGAGACCCCGGCCACGCCCTCCGAGACGGGTCCGGCGCCGCCGACGAGGGCGGGCTCCGGGGCGGGGGCCCCGGTCCGCACCGCGGTCGGCGCGGTCACCGCGGCGGCCTCCACCGGCTGCGGGGCGTCGTTCGCGGCGTTGGACTTCAGCGCGACCTCCTTGATGAAGAGGGTCACGATGAAGGCGACGAGCGCGGCCGGCGCCGCGTACAGGAAGACGTCGCCGACGCCGTGCCCGTACGCGGCCTCCATGACCGTGCGGAACGGCTCGGGCAGCTTGTCCAGGTCGGGGATGCCCCCGCCGCCGGTGCCGCCGTGGCCGAACGCGGCACCCTCGGGGCCGAGGTCGGCCAGGCCGTCCTTGACGTAGCGGGTGACGCGGTTGGCGAGGACCGCGCCGAGCGCCGAGACGCCGATCGCGCCGCCGAGGGACCGGAAGAAGGTGACGACGGAGCTGGCGGCGCCGAGGTCCTCGGGCGAGACCTGGTTCTGGGTGGCCAGGACCAGGTTCTGCATCATCATGCCGATGCCGAGGCCCAGGACGAACATGTAGGCCGCGACGTGCCAGTAGGCGGTGTCGTACCGGATCGTGCCGAGCAGCCCCAGCCCCGCCGTGACCAGGAAGCCGCCGCTGACCAGCCACGCCTTCCACCGGCCGGTCTTGGTGATGATCTGGCCGGAGATCGTCGAGGAGAGGAAGAGGCCCGAGATCATCGGGATGGTCATGACGCCGGACATCGTCGGCGACTTGCCGCGGGCGAGCTGGAAGTACTGGCTGAAGAAGACGGTGCCCGCGAACATCGCGATGCCGACGAACAGCGAGGCGACCGAGGCCAGCGTGATGGTGCGGTTGCGGAAGAGGCGCAGCGGGATGATCGGCTCACTGGCCCGCGACTCGATGAGGACGAAGACCAGGCCGAGCAGCACGGAGCCCGCGACCATCGCGTAGGTCTGCCAGGACAGCCAGTCGTACTTGTCGCCCGCGAACGTCACCCAGACCAGCAGCAGGGAGACGGCGGCGCTGATGAAGAGCGCGCCGGACCAGTCGACCTTGACCTCCCGCTTGACGACGGGGAGCTTCAGGGTCTTCTGGAGCACGAAGAGGGCGATCACCGCGAACGGGACGCCCACGTAGAAGCACCAGCGCCAGCCCATCCAACTGGTGTCGGTGATCACGCCGCCGAGCAGCGGGCCGCCGACGGTGGCCACGGCGAAGACCGCGCCGAGGTAGCCGCTGTAGCGGCCGCGCTCGCGCGGGGAGATCATCGCGGCCATCACGATCTGCGCGAGGGCGGAGAGGCCGCCGACGCCGACGCCCTGGACGACCCGGCAGGCGATGAGCATTCCGCTGCTGGTCGAGAGCCCGGCGACGATCGAGCCCAGGACGTAGATGACCAGGGCTATCTGGACCAGCAGCTTCTTGCTGAAGAGGTCCGAGAGCTTGCCCCAGAGCGGGGTGGTGGCGGTCATGGCCAGCAGCGAGGCCGTCACGACCCAGGTGTAGGCGCTCTGGCCGCCGCCGAGGTCGGAGATGATCTCCGGCAGGGCGTTGGAGACGACCGTCGAGGACAGGATCGCGACGAACATGCCGAGCAGCAGCCCGGCGAGCGCTTCCATGATCTGCCGGTGAGTCATCGGCACGCCGTCGGGGGCCTCGGGGCCGGCGTGGCCCCCCTGACCGCCGTGCTTGGCGTGGCCGCCCCGCACACCGGTGGGTGTGGTCGTAGCCATTGAGTTCCTTATCCGTGCGTATTTGCTTCTGTTACACAGGTGTACGGGTGTCCGCGTCGTCGCCGTGCCGGGTCCGGCAGTCGCCGGTGTGGCTTCCGGGGGCGCACCCGCCGGAGCCCCGGCAGGCGAAGCTGTCCCGCAACCGGGACAGCAACGCGTTGAGCTGCCCGACCTCCTCGTCGGTCCAGTCGGAGAGGTTGCGGGCGAACATCTCGGTGGTCCGCCGGGTCAGCTCGTCGAGCTGCGCGTGACCGCCGGGGGTCAGCCGCAGGATGCGGGACCGCTTGTCCGCCGGGTCCGGGGACCGTTCGATCCAGCCGTGTTCGGCCACATGGGCCACATGGCGGCTGGTCACCGACATGTCCACGGCCAGCAGTTCGGCGAGCCGGCTGATCCGCATCTCGCCGTGCCGCTCCAGGAGCGTCAGCACGGCGGCGGATCCGCCGGGGCACTCGGGAGGCAGGGCGCGGGCGAGCCCTCGCTTGACGGCTCCGACGGCACTGAGCTGTCGGGCCAGTTCTTCGTACTGGCTCCGTGCGGCCACGGGACCCCCCAACGCACTGACGTACAGGTTGTTGCTTAGGGCAACCATAGAAGCCGTTGGTTGCTGCAGGCAAACGAAAAGGCGCTTGCAGGAGTAAAGGAACCCAAAAGCCTCCGTAGGGTGCGGGTCAAGGCACCTCAGGGGCGCGCGGAGGGCCTGGTCACGGGGGGTGGGAGGTGTTGTCACGAGGTGCGGGGTCCGGGGTGGGGGCTCCGGGGTTGGCTGTTCCGGGCACGCCGGGTGTCGGCTGGGGGCGGCTGGGGGTCCTGCGCCGGCTCGGGGTGTGCGGGCGGGGGTGTGCCCGTGCCGGTGCGGGGTGGGCGGGGCTCTGCCGCGTACGCGGGCCCGGTGCGTGCGGACGGCTCCGCGTCCTGTCCGCGCTCTGTACGAATACGGGGTGCGGGGTGCGGCGCGGGTTGGGGCGTGCGCCGGTGCGGCCGGGGGTGCGGGTCGTGCGGCGGGGCGCCGACAGGGCGTGCGGGTACAGCGGGGCGTGCGGGGAGGGAGCGCGCGCGTGAGCACGGCGGGGGTGTGGCGGGTGTGCGCCCGAGCCACGCGGGTACGCCGGAGGTGCGCGTTTACGCCGGGGGCGCGCCGTACGGCCGGGGTGCGCGGGCCCGGCCGGGGGCACGCCCGCGCGCGCCGGTGCGCGCTCCGGTGGGTGGGCTGCGGGGGCGCACTCCGGCCCGCACCCGGCGCTGTCGCAGGTCCGACGCGGTGCGGTACGGCCCCCGGGAGTTGGGTCGTTGACCTGAGTTCGCTAGGGTCCTGCCCCATGGCACACAACCCCCACGCCCCTCAGCCGGGCCCCGAGGGCAACCACGACCCGGCGGGCAGCACGCAGATGTTCCGCGCCTTCGTCGACGAGGGCGAGCCGCAGCGCCGGCAGCAGCCCGCGGCGACCTCGTCCGGGCCGAGAGTCGGGGTGATCGCGGCGGTGATCGCGGTCGTCGTCGTCCTCGGTGCGGTGGCCTGGCTCGCCCTGGGCTGACCCGTACGACCCGACCGCCCGCGGGACGGACGGCGGCGCCGCGACCGGCGGACCGCCCGCTCCCGTGGGCGGTTCTTCGTATGCCCGCCTCTTCCGGCACGCCGGGGGGCTGTTCCCGCGACCGGGTGGCCCGTACCGCCCCCTCCCCTTCTCTGCGGCCGCCGAGAATGCCGCCCAGGGGAGCCGGAGTGGGCCGGAGTATGCGCGGGCCCGAAGGCGTCCCCGCACGGCCGTCCCTGCCCGGCCGGGGGCCGCTCAGGGCCCGCGGTGACCGCCCCGGCCCGCCCGGACGGTCCGCACGGCGCCTGGAAGCGGTCTGTACGCCGTCTGGACGCGGCGCGGCCGCCGAGGCGGTGGGTCACCGTGCCTCGGCGGCCGATCGAACCGCGGGTGCGCCACCCTGTCATTCCGTCGACCGGCTGCGGCGGCGAGTCCGGCGCGCCGCCGCATCGACCGCATGGCGGGCGGATCAGTCGGAGATGAGCCCCTCGCGGAGCTGGGCGAGGGTGCGGGTGAGGAGCCGGGAGACGTGCATCTGGGAGATGCCGACCTCCTCGCCGATCTGCGACTGCGTCATGTTCGCGAAGAACCGCAGCATGATGATCTGGCGCTCGCGCGGGGCCAGCCTGGCCAGCAGCGGCTTCAGGGACTCCCGGTACTCCACGCCCTCCAGCGCCGCGTCCTCGTAGCCGAGGCGGTCGGCCAGCGAACCCTCGCCGCCGTCGTCCTCCGGGGAGGGCGAGTCGAGCGAGGAGGCGGTGTAGGCGTTCCCGACGGCGAGACCGTCGACCACGTCCTCCTCGGAGACCCCGAGCGCGCGGGCCAGCTCCGGGACGGTCGGTGAGCGGTCGAGCTTCTGGGAGAGCTCGTCGCTGGTCTTGGTCAGTGCGAGCCGCAGTTCCTGGAGGCGCCGGGGCACGCGTACGGACCAGGAGGTGTCGCGGAAGAAGCGTTTGATCTCGCCGACGACCGTGGGCATCGCGAACGTGGGGAACTCCACGCCCCGTTCGCAGTCGAACCGGTCGATCGCCTTGATCAGGCCGATCGTGCCGACCTGGACGATGTCCTCCATCGGTTCGTTGCGGCTCCGGAACCGCGCCGCGGCGTACCGCACGAGCGGCAGGTTGAGCTCGATGAGCGTGTCCCGCACATACGTCCGCTCCGGACTGTCCGTACCCTCGGGACCCGAGGCGGGGCCGAGCGCGGCGAGCCGCAGGAACAGGGAGCGGGACAGCGTACGGGTGTCGATGGCTTCCGGTGAGCTGGTGAGCACGGCGGGTGCCGGCACGCTCTTCGTGAGCGTGAGCACCTTCGAGCTGCCCTGTTCTTCGGACATGCCACCCCCTTGAGGTCGCGGACGGTCGCGGCGGCCGCGACCATCGGAGGAACGCAGCCTCCACCTGAATACCGGAGGCGGGGCTGCGGCAAACGCGCTTCGAGCAGAATGTCACATGTCGGCAACACGCTGTAGTGACTTGTCGACAAGTCAGTGCCGAATCCGCCCTGGAAACAGGGGGTGCAGGGCTTATGCGCCGTCAGAATCCGCCTGTGGAGGGTCTACCCGTTCCGGCTACGCCTCGATCCTGTTTGCGGATCTCAATCGAGCGAAGCTTCGGGCCAGGAGCCTTGACACGTGCATCTGCGAGACGCCCAGCTCAGCGCTGATCTGAGACTGGGTCAAGTTGCTGTAGTAGCGCAGGAGGAGGATGCGCTGCTCGCGCTCGGGGAGCTGGACGAGAAGGTGCCGTACGAGGTCGCGGTGTTCGACACCGGCGAGCGCGGGGTCCTCGTAACCGAGCCGGTCGAGCAGTCCGGGCAGCCCGTCGCCCTCCTGGGCGGCCTCCAGGGAGGTCGCGTGGTACGAGCGCCCGGCCTCGATGCACGCCAGCACCTCGTCCTCGGAGATCTTCAGCCGTTCCGCGATCTCGGCGGTGGTGGGCGAGCGGCCGTGGGCAGTCGTCAGGTCCTCGGTGGCGCCGGTCACCTGGACCCAGAGCTCGTGCAGTCGGCGCGGGACGTGGACCGTGCGCACGTTGTCGCGAAAGTAGCGTTTGATCTCGCCGACGACGGTGGGCATGGCGAACGTGGGGAACTGGACGCCGCGTTCCGGGTCGAACCGGTCGATCGCGTTGATCAGTCCGATCGTGCCGACCTGGACGACGTCCTCCATCGGTTCGTTGCGGCTGCGGAACCGCGCCGCGGCGTACCGCACGAGGGGAAGGTTCGCCTCGATGAGGGCGGCGCGGACCCGGCCGTGCTCCGGAGTCCCCGGCTCCAGGTCCTTGAGCCGGCCGAAGAGGACCTGGGTGAGCGCTCGGGTGTCCGCGCCGCGGGCTCTGGCGGGTGTGGCGGTCGGGTCCGGGGTCTCGGTCTGGATGCTGTCGGTCTGCCGGCCCTCGGATCGGACGTCCTCGGTCTGGGCGTTCTGGGGTGGCACTTGAGGCGCTGCACTGGCCGGCACGGTGACGCCACCCCTTTGCGGTCAACTACGGTCAACTCATCCGTCAAAAGCGGTCATAGCATCACAAGACATGCCCACTGTGTGCAAGCACCGCAAAGAGCCGTGTTGACCCCATCGGACGCCAGGAGAAACGAAAACCCCCCACCAGAGCGGTGGGGGGTTGACACGCCGGAGTGAACCGATGGCGGAGAAAGATCAGAAGGGATAGTCCGCGATCACCCATGTGGCGAATTCCCGCCACTGCGCCGCGGCGGCCTGATGGGCCGGGTGCTCGATGTAACGCTTGAGGGCGGCCTCGTCGGCGACCGCGGAGTTGATGGCGTAGTCGTACGCGATCGGCCGGTCGGTGATGTTCCAGGCGCACTCCCAGAACTCCAGCTCCGGAACCCGCCCCTTCAGCTCCCGGAAGGCCCGGTCACCGGCGACGACCCGCGGGTCGTCCCGCTCGACGCCCTCGTTCAGCTTGAAAAGGACCAGGTGGCGGATCATCCGGGGTTCCCTACCTCACCAGTTCTGACATGAAGTCACCGACGCTCTTGGCGGCGCTGGAAATGCCTTCGAACCCTACCTGGACGAGTTCGGCCGCCCGCTCGGGAGACTGGATGATCGTGTACAGCACGAAGACCACCACTATGTAGAGCGCGATCTTCCTCGCCTGCGCCACAGCCCTGCCTCCCCCGTCGACCCTGTGTGCGATCGGGCGATTGTAACCGCACGGATGGCCGTATCCGGTGGCCTCTTTCGATCACTGACGCGGACTTTAAGGACCTACGGCCCGGCCATCGGGGCCTTTCGTCCGCCCCCGCGCCTCCCGCGACGCAGCACACTGGATACCGAGCCCACCGAACCTGGCAGGAACCCGGTGGGCCGGAACGGGACCTCATCACCGGTCCCCGTCGCGCGTACCCCCCGACCGCGGCGGCCGACCAGCAGGCCCTGTTCCCACCGGGGGAAGCGGCTTGTCCCCCCGATGCCGCTTCCCCCGACCTGCTTGCCGGGGGGGGGGGGGGGGGGGGGCGTGGGGGGGGGGGGGGGGGGGGGGGGGGGGGGGGGGGGGGGGGGGGGGGGGGGGGGGGGGGGGGGGGGGGGGGGGGGGGGGGGGCGGG
>NZ_JBVJCD010000003.1:0-108513 GCF_055588985.1 Streptomyces sp. NPDC041970 | reverse complement strand
TCCCCCCCCCCCCCCCCCCCTCCCCCCCCCCCCCCCTCCCCCCCCCCCCCCGAGGCGCGCCCCCCGCCCCCGCCCCCGTTGCTGTGGGGACGCGCCTTCTCCGGTGCGCCTCACCCGGTGCGCTTCACCCGGTGCGTTGTCTCCGGTGCCGGGCGGGGCGGCCGGTCGGACGAGCCGGGGATACGCACGACGACCAGTGTTGGCGCTGCCCTGGCCGGTGGGGACCATCCCCGCACGCGCGGGGATCACCGCTCGGTTCCGCCTCCGAAGCCAGTTTCGCTGGGACCACCCCCGCACGCGCGGGGACCACACTTCCTGACCTGCGGTTTCAGCCCGGCAGAAGGCTGTTTTTGCTTACTTGTTCAGTTTCCGGCATAGCAGACCTTCCTCCCAATCTGACCTTCTGATCAAGAAGTGCCCGCCACCCCTCATCCCCCACCCCCGAACCTCCTCCGCTTCGACGCCTTGCTCCAGCCCTGGCGAGGGACCTCGGGTGGGGTCGTCCCGGTGCGCGGCGGGCGGGTGGTCGGGCGGTGGATCAGGGTGAGGCCCTCGTGGTCGGTGGGGCGCCAGGGGTGGTCGTGGGTCTCGAAGGCGTAGCCCTGCTCGTTGTCCGTCCGGTAGGCGAGGAGGGCGCGGCCCTGGCCGGAGTACTGGCGGACCTCCGCCCACAGGCGGTCGCGGATGCGGGTCGACGGGGCGCCCAGGAAGACGCCCGGCGAGATCTCCAGCAGCCAGCGGGTGAGGAAGCCCCGGAGTCCGGCCGGGCAGTTGGTCAGGACGATGACGGTCACCAGATGATCTCGTCCCCGTGGTCGCGGCCGCCCTCGACGTGCACGTCTCCGTCGGACTGGAGCGTGACCCGGTCCGTGGGCGTGCCGTCCGCCTCGGTCGTGTCGCGGGTGCCGTCGTAGCCGAACAGGTCCTTGACGTCCTGGACGCAGCGGTCCAGCAGGCCGGTGCGGTTGATGCGGTCCCGGAGCATTCGGCGGGTCCGGGAGGCGATGTCGTCCGGTCCTTCGGCCGCCGCGTCGAAGGCGGCGGGGATGGCGACCTCTGTCCGGTAGAAGTCGGCGACGTCCATGACGAACGAGCGCTCGTTGCCCGAGTGGACGAAGCCGAGACCGGGGGAGCAGCCGAGCGCCGCGATGACGGAGTGGGAGACCCCGTACATGCACTGTGCCGCGGCGGTGATCGCCTGGTTGGGGGTGTCCCCGGCGGAGAAGTCCGCGCGGTCGTACGCGCGCCGGTGCCAGGGGACGCCCGTACGGGCCGACTCCCGCTGGTAGCACTCCCTCATCCGCCGGCCCTCCATGCCCAAGAGCTCCTGCCGGGTGCGGCCCGCCGTGTCCTCGCCCGGAAAGCGCAGGCGGTACATGGCGCGGGCCACGTCCAGGCGGGTGCGCCGGTTCGCCCAGGCGGTGGCCTGCGCCTCGACCAGGCCGGACGAACGGGTGAGGGCCCGTCCGCCCGCGTAATGGCGCACCCCGTGCTCGCCCACCCATGCCACGCCCGCCCCGCTGTCGCCCAGGAGTGCCATCGCCTGGTGGGTGACGCGGGTTCCGGGGCCGAGCAGGAGGGTGCCGATCGTGGCGGAGGGGAGGTGGGTGACGCCGTTCGCGTCCTCGGCGGTGATGGCGTTGGCGTCCCGGTGCACCGTGCACCGCTCCAGGTACACGAACGAGAGCCGGTCGCCGACCCGCGTGAGCTCGCGGGGAGAGGAGGCGCCCCTGCGGCCGACCGTGCTCACGCTTCCGCCACCCTCCGCGCCGCGTCCGCCCGCGCCTCGTCCCCGCCCCGCGCCGCGGCCTGCCGTACCGGGGCCAGGGTCATCAGCCCGCAGCCGTACGCCTTGGCCTTGCCCAGGCCGTGCGTGAGCGTGCGGCGGAACAGCTCCGGCTCCGTGACGCGCAGTCGGCCGTCGAAGGTGACCTTGGTGATCTGTACGTGGCTGTCCCCGCGGCTCCGCACCGGCGCGGGGCCCCGCTGGAACTGGAGCGGCGTCCGGTCCCGGACGATCAACTCGTGCGTGTCGCCTTCGGGCAGCAGTCGCCGGTCCTCCGGTTTCTGGACGATTTCGAAGCCGGCGTTCTTCTGGCGGTCCAGCAGCCAGACCATCTGCTGGCGGGTGGTCCGGTGCGCGGCGCGCTTCGTCCGCTCGCCCTCCTTGGCGTGCGGGTGGCGGACGTTGTGCACGGGGTTGGCGGTGAGCCGGAAGCCCCAGGTGTCGCCCGCGTGGAGGGCGGCGAGGAAGTCGTCGTACGCGAACGTCGTCCAGCCGGGCTCGTCCGAGGCGGGCCAGCCGGCCTGCTGGACCAGGTGGGTCAGGTCGGGGCGGGTGGGGCTGACGATGTAGAGCAGGGTCTCGGACGTTCCGTTGCGGTCCACCCGCCACAGCACGCGGGGGCCCGCACCGTCCCGAGCGGGCGGTGTGGGGAAGGACATGTTCACCGCACCGTGCACGCGGTGCGGTGAGCCGAACAGGCGGCCGGCGTCGCGGCGTGCGGTGTTGACGCGGAAGCGGGTGAGGTACATCAGTCGGTCCTCGGTGCGACGGGCGTGAGCAGGGCGGTGGGTTCGTGGGACGGCGGCGGCGGGGACGGCCGGGCGCCGGGCTCGACGGGGAGGCGGACGTCGCCGGTCCGCACACCCCGCAGCCCGTACTGCCGGTGGCGCGGGTCGAAGCTCACCGGGAGGTCGCGCCACGTCATGTGCGGCGGCTCGTCGGGCGGGCTGTCCAGGAGCAGGTCCAGCCGCACCTCGGCGGGCGGGTCCTGGCGTCGGCGGCGGTAGGACGCCGCGTGGCGCCTGCGATACCAGGGGGACGCCTCCCACGGCGCTTCCCTCAACGCCTGCTCCAGCTCGCCGTCCAGCGGCTCGGTGATCGTGACCGGCCGCGAGGGCGGGCAGGAGCGCCGGCCCAGGTACGGCAGGAACACGGGTTCCAACAGGGCCTCGTACAGCCGTTGTACGAGCGCCGGCTCACCGCTCACCCCGGCCACGAAGACCGCGTCGACCAGGTAGAAGCGCTCCGACAACGGCATCGTCTTGAGCGTGTCGCTGTGCTGGGCCTTCTGGAAGTCGCGCAACCTCGTGCCCGGTTGGTCGATGCGGACGCCGAACTCCAGCGCGGCCAGGTCGGAGAGGTCGGCGTCCCGCCTGCGCCCCTGGGCGGCGGCGAGGAGGCCGAGGACGCCGCTCTTCGTCGGTGCGTTCTCCGTGGTGCGGCGGGTGAAGCGGGACGAGGACCCCCAGGACTGCAGGGGGCCCGCGAGCCGCAGCAGCAGCACGCTCACGCCCCGGCCTCCGGGGCCTCGGCCGAGGCGACGGCGTGCTGCTGCGGCACGCCTGCGGAGGACCGCTCGGCCCGCTCGTTCCGCGGCGCCAGCCGGGCGACCACCGCGTCCCCCACCGCGGTCAGCAGCTCGGGCAGGTCCACGGGCGTCCCCAACTCCTCCAACCTCTCGGTCTCCCGCCCCACGCGGAGAACCCAGCCCCCCGGCCCGTTGGAGAGCCCGAAGCTCCGCTCCAGGGCCGGGACGAAGGCGGCGAGCCGCTCGCAGCTCCCCTTGAGGAAGCCGCCGTTCGCCCCGGCCGTGACGGGCTCCTCGAACGCGGCCACATAGCTGACCGGGCGGCGCTCACGGAGCTTCACGATCACCGCGGCCGGGAGGGTCTGGTTGCCGAAGCTGTTGATCTTCCCGGTCGGGAGGGAGGTGATGAAGCCTTCGAGGAACGCGGTGACCGCCCGCCGTGTGGGCTCGACGGGGCGGGCGTCCTCATGGCCCGCGCCCAGGTTCTCCTGGAGGCGGTTCACGTCGAGTGCGGCGTACCGGTAGAGGGTGGCGGAGTTGAAGTCGACCGCGCCGATCATCCCCGCGCCGGTCTCCGCGTCGGTGTTCCAGTCGTCGACCGCCGTGTAGTAGTCCGACTCCGGCTCCACCGCGTGCACGCTCAAGGCGTGCGCGACCTGGGCCGCCGCGTCCACGTTCAGGTCGGTCGAGTCCGCGACCATACGGCCGAACAGGGCGATGTCCACCGAGTGGTCGCCGCGGGCGAGCCGCTTGGCGCGGGCCTTGTTCTCCTTGTCCTTGAGGTAGTCCTTCAGTGCGCCGACGTCGCCGCCCTTGCCGCCTTCCACCGCCAGCGCGGCCAGCGCGTCGTACTGCCGGCCGCTCAGGAACATCAGGTACGAGGACTCCGCCGCGGGGTCCTCCACCTCCTCCTTGCCCTTCCGCGCTGCGACGACCTTGGTGCCGGTCGCCGTCTGCACCGTCTCCACCGCCAGGTCCTGTGCCACGACGCGCGGCAGCGAGGGGTCGAGAAGCCGGATCCGGTCGGCGAGGACCTCGACCACCTTCTTGGTCCTGATGCCGAGTTCGGATGGGTCGAGCAACTCCTGGAACGTCGTGCGGGTGGCCCGCTTCCACGCCTGGCTGGAGACCCGCGAACGACGCTTGCCTCCGTACGTGGCCGTCTTCGGCGCCCCGGTGTCGTCGCGGTTCAGGTTGCTCGGCGGAACGGTCTGGAGGATGTGGATGTCGAGAATCGTCCTGGTCATGGGTACTCGGTTCCTCGGTTCGTCGTGCGGGGAAGCGGAAGGTGTGGTGCGAAGGGCCGGGGGAGCGGGCGGGGCGGGCCGCAGGAGGCTCCGGGCGCTGAGGGGGGCGTCGGCCGTCACTCCCCGGCCGCGTAACCCCCGTACTCGCCATCAGCGCCGTACTCCTCGTCCGCGCCCAGCGTCGGGTCGACGGCGTCGCCGTTCTCGGCGGCGGATGAACCCCTCTTGCGCGCGGGGACGGCGGCCAGGTGGAACTCGCGCCCCCACTCCCGCTGCACCCCCGCCCGGTCGGAGGGGTGCTGCCAGCGGTAGAGCTGTCCGGTCAGGCGGGCGTAGTCGAGGGGTTCGCGCGCACCGCGCAGCAGCAGCACGATCTCCCTGAGCCGTACCGCCACCGAGTCCAGGGACTCGGCCGTACCGATGCGGACCAGCCGCTTGCGCAGCGGGGAGTCCTCCTCGTCCGGGCCCGTCACGCCCCGGTGCCGGATCAGCGCCCGTACCGCTCCGCCCAGGTTCTGCTTCCGGTCGTGCATGTTCTCGTCGCGGACGGACTGCTGGTGCAGCGCCCACAGCGTGCAGGCGAGGAAGACCGCCTCCTCCGCGTGCTCCGCGCGGAAGTGGTCCGGCGGGTTGTCGAGCAGCCGGGCCAACTCCTCCGTCGCCCCGACGCCCCACAGGTCCTGGTGCTGGTGCACCCGCTTTCCCGCGCCGCGCCGCAACCGGGCCAACTCCGCCACGGCGAAGGACTTGTTGGCCAGGTAGTGGGGCTGGACCCGCGTGATGTACATCCCCGTCGCACGGGCCGCCAGGCGGTGTGCGGGAAGTGGCTCGACCGGCGGTACGGCTCCGTCTTCCGCGCCGTTCGTCGTGGGGCTGGTGGTCATGCGGTTCCCTCCGGAGGGGTGTCGTCGAGGTCGTCGGGGGCGTCCGGCGGTGGCACGGGCAGCACCTTGTTGATCCGGCTCCGGAACCACAGATCCGCCCGTGAGCTGTCGACCCAGCGCTTGCCCACGCCCGGCAGGTCGATCACCCGGCCCTCGGCCGCCCCCGGACCCGCCGAGTCGAGGAGCCCGCGCCCGAGGTCGAGCACGATGCGGCGGGCGACGGCCCGCCAGGCGGCGCGCGCCCGTTCCAGATCCGTGGCCCGGCCCAGGTCCACCAGCCAGCGCCGGTACGGGCCGTCCAGTGCCCCGAACCCCAGGTCGCGGGCGACGGCCGTGGGTCCGCCCGGCTCCGAACCGACCGCGCGCGCCAGATTCCCGGCCAGACGGCCGAGCGCCGTCACGGCCGCCTCCGCGTCGGCGACGGCGTCGATCGCGGTCGCCCCGTGGAGGGGGTGGCTCTGGTGGAGCAGGACGGCCGGCAGGACGATGGAGTCGTCCACCACCTCGTCCACCACGGACTGCTGGGTGCCGTAGACCGCACCGACCAACCGCGTACGCAGCAGGGCGTCCTTCGGCAGGACCTCCTCGGTGCTGAGCAGGGCCAGCCACGTCACGACGCCGGGCGGCCGGCTGGGGGCCGGGCCCGGGCCGACCGAGGCGCCGTCCGACCCCTGGGCGCGCAGCAGACCGGCCAGACCGCGCCACGCCGCCCGTGCCGGATCGTGCTGGCGGGGCAGGTAGATCAGCGGGCGGCCCAGCTTCTTCTCCTGCGCCGGGCTGCGCCGCCAGCCCGTCATCGGTTCCAGCTTCCCCCGGTTGGCGGGGGCGAGCGGGTCCCCGTAACCGAGGACGACCCCCGTCACGTCCTGTCCCTCCGTGTGCAGGAGCACCCGCCGCGACTGCCAGGTGTAGAGGTCGCGCGGGCCCGCGGGCCGGGGGACGGACGGGTCGCCCTCCGCCACGCCGGGACCCGGAGGCGTCTCACGCCGCCACACGGGGACGTCGGCCTTCGGGTCCGCGGTCAGAAGGTTCTCCTCGGCGGTCGGGACCAGGTTGAGCAGCAGCGTCTCGCGCAGGGAGTGCCCCTCCGCGAAGACGCCTCCGAGGCCCCCCGCCCAGCCGACGCCCTGCGGGTAGACCTTCCCGCCCTTGACCCGGTCGTCGCCCACCATCCCGGACTTGATCCCGGACGAGTCGTACGCGTGCGTGTGGACGAGCCAGCGGGCCGCCTCCGCGAGACCGAGCCGGTCCACTCCGGGCCGGCGCATGGAGAAGAACGCCTCGCCGTTCGGCACGTCGGCCACGATCCGGTTCAGCGGGGCGACCTCGTGCTTCTGCGTGTGCAACCCGGCGACCTGGAAGAACGGGCGCTCCGGGTGCAGCAGGTCGAAGCGGTCCCGGTGCCGGTCGAGGTAGTCGGCGACGACGTCGAGGGAGTCCGGCGCGTTCCACAGCGCCTCCCAGTCCTCCAACTGCGCGGGAGCGCCCGCCGACCGGCCGTCGGCCTCGTCCACCGCGTCGTACAGGATCGCCAGGAGCAGCCGCAGCAGGGCCATCTCCTGCGTCGGGAGGTCGCCGACCAGGCGCCGTATCCCGTGCGCCCGCGCGAACACGTCGCGCAGCGACAGCTCCACGGTCCTGCCGTCCTCGTCCTGCACCGGCAGCCAGGGCCGGGAGACGAGGTCGAAGGAGGGAATGGTCGGAACGGTCGACGCCATCGCTGCGAGTTCCTTCGCTCCGCTTGCCGTACGCCCGCCGACAGGCCCCACCCGGAGCCCGTCGTCGGGGCTGTAGTGGACTTCCCGGCCTGACAGGCAGGTCCGGTGGTCCTCGTCGAGGACGAGCAGCAACTCGCACGCCAGCCAGGGGCATTCCTTCACCTGCCAGGCCGCTACGACGAACCGCTCCAGCTCCGCGATGGTCCGGTCGATCACCCGCGGGTGGGTGAGCGCGCGGGGCAGCGTCACGGCGCTCGCCGCGACCGCCTGGGCGGCCCGGTGGGGCGGAGGCGCGTGCTCAGGCAGGTCCAACCCGCCGCGGCCCCCGCCGAGCCAGCTCACCGTGGTCAGCCGCCCGTCCGCGCGGCGCTGGACGACCAGCACCTCCAGGCTCTCCTCGCTGTCCCGCACCTGGGCGCGCCCGCTGCGGCTGTCGTCGGCGTCACCGGCATGGCCGTCGAGCCAGCCGAAGAGGGGCCGCCCCGCCCGGCGCACCGGGCCCAGCCGGAAGGCGTCGGCCTGCTCCCGCTTCTCGGCCAACCGGGTCAGATACCGCCGCCGGGCGTCGGCCAGCGCGGGCGCCCAGTGCGCGGGTCCCACCGGCCGATCGTCGTAGGCGGCCTGCACCAGCGGGCTGATGTGGTCGGGCAGCACCAGCGGTACGCCGTCGAGGTGCGGCCCCAGCACGGCGAGCGCCCGCAGCAGGGTGTGCGCCCCCTGGTACACGGCGAGCGACCCGCGTACGGGCTCGGGCGGATCGGCTTCCCAGTCCTTCACCCCGGTGATCAGGCAGCGGGCGCGGGTCAGGCGGGGCGGCCGGGTGCGCGGGTGCCGGTGCAGCCGCCCCATGCGCTGGAGCACCAGGTCGACGGGGGCGAGGTCGGTGACGAGGAGGTCGAAGTCGATGTCCAGGGACTGTTCGACGACCTGGCTGGCCACCACGATGTGCGGTCCGGCGGGGCGGTCGCCGCCGGGGCCGAACCGCTCGCGCAGCTCGGCGTCCTTGCGGGCCCGGTCGGCCGCCAGGAATCGGGAGTGCGCCACGGTCACGGCGTCCGTCCCGAAGTGCGCGCGGAGGTGTTCGGCCGCCTCCAGGACCCGGTCGACGGTGTTGCGCACGACGAGGGCGCATCCGCCGTCCCGCAGCTCCTCGGCCAACCGGCGTACCAACGCGGCCGGATCGTCGTCCAGCCGCTCCACGGCCACGTCGGTGCGCCGCCCGGAGGCGGGCGCGGGTCGGGAGGTGCGGACGGCGCCGCCGGGGGCGACCGAGGTGATCAACGGGTAGGCGTCGTCCGGCAGATGGAGGGCCTCGGCCAGCTCGGGCGTCTCCTCACCGGCGTACGCGGCGGCCAACTCGCGCCGCCGCCGGGCGGGCAGGGTCGCGGAGAGCATCACGACGGGCACGCGGTAGGCGGACAGCCATTCCAGGACGCGGTCGAGATAGGCGCTCATGTACGCGTCGTAGGCGTGCACTTCGTCGATGACGACGACCTTCCCCGCGACGGCGAGATGCCGCAGGGCGAGGTGCCGGCTCTTGAGTCCGGCGAAGAGCACCTGGTCGACGGTGCCGACGGCGAAGGAGGAGAGCATCCCCTTCTTGCGCCCGCGCAGCCACTGATGGGCGTGGAGCGAGGCGGGGTCGGTCCGGGTCGCCGTACCGGCACGGGAGACGGTGTCGTCCGCGCCGTCCAGGTCGACGGCCGCGATGGTGCGGTGGTCGGCCCGCGTCATCCCGGCCCACACCTCGTTGAGGGCGGCCTTGGCGTGGGCGAGGACCACGGACCGGGGCCCGTCCGCGGGCAGGCGCCGCAACCAGTCGAGGAGCCGGGGGAACATCGCGTCCCCGGTCGCGCGGGTCGGCAGCGCCACGAGGCACCCCCCGGCCCCCGACCGGGCCGCCAGGATCTCCGCCGCCGCGAACGCCGCCTCCGTCTTGCCCTCGCCCATCGGCGCTTCGACGATCAGCAGCCCGGCGGCGGACATCTCCCGCGCCGCCCGCACGGCTTCCTCCTGTACGGGCCTGATCCCGGCGCCGTCCGGCAGCTCGAACCGGTCCCGGAACAACTCGGCCGCCGTCCCTCCCGGTTCCTCCGCCCGCCAGGGCCCCGGCAGGTCCAACCCGGCCCAGGCGGCCCGGAGCCTGCGGTCCTCCCCCTCCTCCCCCTCGGGGGACCAGGAGGCGGGATCGTACGGGAACAGCTCGGAGGAACTGGCGATCCAGTCCGACACGATGACGATCGCGGTGAGCACGGCTTGAACGGTCTGCGGCAACCGGACGCCCTGCCACGCGGCGAGTCGCCCCTCCACGCCCGCCCTTCGCGCACAGGCGTCCATCAGCTCGTACTGCACGGAGCGCCAGGCGTCCTCGCCCGCGCCCTGCGTACGCAACAGGCGCGGCCGGAGCCCGAGGTCGTGGATCTGCTGATGCCCCGGAGGCACCCCGTGGTGCCCGCCCGCGACCACGGCGAACTGCCCCGAGGCCCGATCGCTCCACCCGAACCGCTCGGCCAGCCACTCCTGGAGGAGCAGTTGCCCGGCCAGCCCGTGCGGAGCCATCCTGCGGTCCAGGCCGAACTGCTTCCGGAACGGCATGGCGAGCCCGGCGTCCCGCATCCGCTCGGCCAACCCCTCCACCTGACAGGCGAAGGCGGGAGTGGCCTTCCCGATGTCATGGACGCAGGCGAGGTAGACGGCCGCCTGCCGGGCATCGACCACCCCTCCGGGGAACGGTCCGGCCACCAGCCGTTTCACGTTGTCGGGCAACCACGCGTCCCACAGCCTGCCCGCGACGGCGGCGCTGTCGGCCATGTGCCGCCACAACGGAAGCCACTCCTCCGTCTCCCGTTCGTGCTTGCCCCAGGCGGTGCGTGAGGCGTGGGAGAGGCGGCGGAAGGCGGTGAGGCATTCCGGGCTGATCATGACCATGGGGTCATTCGATAGCGGGGTATGGGTGGGGTGCCGCTGTTGTCCAGAAGTGACTGGAAGTTGATCGAGAGTGATCGTGGGTGGGCGTAGCGGGGCGTGTGCACGATTGCGGGCGTGATCGAGTTCGACTCTCGCTTGCCTGTGCAGTTAGTACGCCGGCACGTTCTCCGACGCGGCACGGTCGTCCGTGTCGCCCGACGCCCGGAACAACTCCACTGCCTGGATGTTCCGCCGACGCCGTGTGCGCGAAATGCCTCGATCGGATGGCCTTCGCGGGGACGGGACAGCTTCCTGAATCTCCGGCCCGCTTGTGGATGTAGGTTTTCGGCGTAGCTGGTCCCAGCATCAGGACCCGGCGGTCGACATGCGAGTGTTCCCCGCACAGTGCGGGGGTGGCCCCTAGGGAGGCATCCGCTGCGCGAGGCGTCGACGTGCTGCTCCCCGCGCGTGCGGGGCTCCTCCTGGGCGTGGCGGTTGAGGGCGCCTTGATGAACTAGGGAGGCATCCGCTTTTGTCACGTCTGGGTGCAGACGCACTCTTTCGAGGTAACAGGGTGCATCGAGGCGCACACGGACTGTATCGTCCGTCCGGAGTCGCGGGCCCAGGCCGCCAAGCTCTGGCGCCGACCGTTCCTGCGGCACGTGCCCCGTCGATCACCACTCCGTTACGTCTTCTCGCTTCAAGGAGTCCTTGTGACCAGCATCAATCCAAGCGGCCCTCCGGTCGGGCTCATGACGCCGCCAACCCTTGACCTCCTCGCTCTCTGGGTCTGGGGCCTCGTGGTCGTCATCGTCGTCGTGCTCCTGGCCGTCGTGGGCCGAGCGCATGGCTGCGGTGGCGCTGCTCCTGCGGTGGGTTAGAGGTCTTCGTCCCCTGCCGGCACCGACTCATCGACCGTCATCTCATGCGGCCCACTTCTTGAGGGCCGCGGGGACTGAAGTGGGAGGTAGCCGAGAGGGGCCTGCGGACTGCGGTGTCGATCGCCGCGCTCTTGGTCGACCTCTGACGAGCAGGCCCGTGGGCGGAGGACGCGCCTGGCGGCCGTGTTGGTCACTTGGTGGCCGTACCCCGGACGGAGGGGTGCCCGCACCGCCGTGCGGCGAGCGTTCCCGGTCGGTGCGGGGAGAGGGCGGTGCCGCACACGCAAAACACCCCCCTGATCGCGTTTCCGCAGATCAGGGGGGTGTCAACAGCGGTAGCGGAGGGATTTGAACCCTCGGTGAGTTTCCCCACACTCGCTTTCGAGGCGAGCTCCTTCGGCCGCTCGGACACGCTACCGAGAGAGAGCTTAGACCATCTCGGGGCGGGGACAGAAATCGGTTCCCCGAGCGGGGGCGCGCGGGGTCAGCGGGTGCGGAAGAAGGAGGTCAGTCCTTCGGCGCACTCCGCCTCCAGGACGCCGCCGATGACCTCCGGGCGGTGGTTGAGGCGGCGGTCGCGGACGACGTCCCAGAGGGAGCCGGCCGCGCCCGCCTTCTCGTCGCGGGCTCCGTAGACGACCCGGTCCACGCGGGACTGGACCAGTGCGCCCGCGCACATCGTGCAGGGCTCCAGGGTGACCACGAGCGTGCAGCCGGTCAGGCGCCACGCTCCGTGGGCGGCGGCCGCGCGGCGCAGGGCGAGGACCTCGGCGTGGGCGGTCGGGTCGCCGGTGGCCTCGCGTTCGTTGTGGGCGGTGGCGAGCGGGGCGCCGTCGGGGCCGAGCACCACGGCGCCGACCGGGACGTCGCCGGCCGACGCCGCCTGTTCGGCCTCGGCCAGGGCGCGGCGCATCGGGGCCCGCCAGGGGTCGCGTACCGGATCGGGTTCGGGCGCCGGTACGGGGTCGGAGGCGGGCCGGGGTGAGGGGTGCGGCGGTCGTGCGGTCACCCGCGGACCCTAGCGGACAGCCGCGGGCGGGGTGCGTGGGCGGGTTGCGGTCGGGGGTCCCGTGTGCGGGCGGGGGAAACGGGCCGCGCACGGGGTTCGGAGTCGCGTCCTCCGTCGGTGGCGCGGCTGCGGGATCGGGGGCGACGGGGGGCAGGGGCACAGCGAGTGGGCGTACGGAGTGGGGCCGTGTCCGTACGCCGGCGGAGGGGGCGGAGCTTGCGGCAGCCCCGTTCGGTCAGCGGACCGTCTCCAGGACCTCGGACGCCCCCACGGCCTCCGCGATCTCCGAGAGGGCGTCCGTCTGGAGGGTCAGCAGCTCCTTCTCGGACATCCCGAGGTCGGTGAGGAGGCCCAGTTCGCCGAGCGGGCCCGCCGGCACGGCGTCCGGGTCGGGGGTCTCGTCGTCCGGGTCGAGGGCCCCGGTCGGGGAGGGGGGCTCCGGGTCGTCGTCCTCCGTGACGTCGAGGTCGACGAGCTCCTCCAGTGCGGCGATCTCGTCGGCGGCGCCCGGTTCGCGGCCGAGCAGTTCGTCGGTGAGCAGGATCTCCCCGTACGAGGAGCGGGCGGCGGCGGCGGCGTCCGAGACGTAGATGCGGGGGTCCTCCTCACCGTCCACCCGGAGGACGCCGAACCAGGCGTCCTCCTGCTCGATGTAGACCAGGACCGTGTCCTCGTCCACCGAGGCCTCTCGGGCCAGGTCCGTCAGGTCGGACAGGGTCTCCACATCGTCGAGCTCCGTGTCGCTCGCTTCCCACCCGTCTTCGGTGCGCGCGAGCAGTGCGGCGAAGTACACCGTGACTCTCCCACTGGTCATAGGCGAATCGGTCCGGCGGGAGGGCAGACGGTGGTCCGCCTGCTCTGAGCCCCGCCCAATCGGCATCGTGGCAGAAACAAGCGCCGTGCGAGACCTCTTCGGCCGTTGCGTCGGCCATCAGTTCCAGGAGTGCCCGGTCGGCCGCCTCCCTGACGGGCCGATCGGCGGGGGTGCGCGCCGGTGGTACGGGGGACTCACCAGCGGAACGTGCGCATCCGCATCTGTTGGCGCATACGGGCCGCGCGGGCTCTGCGCGGCTGGACCCGGTCGCGCAGTTGCTTGGCTTCGTGGAGCTCGCGGAGGAACTGGGCGCGGCGGCGCCGGCGGGCCGCGTCACTCTCCTGCGCGTCCTCGACCTCACTCGCCGTGTCCTGCGACGCACGCGCGTCGCGCAGCCCTCGTGAGCCCGGATTCCGCTGCTGCTGCCCGTCCGGCATCGACACACCACCCCAACGCTGGGTCCGTTGCCCTCACCTTCCCCCCGATCAGGTGGTTGATGCCAGCGCAGAGGGGGGCGGGCGGCGCGGTTACTGTTGACACATGCGGATCCACGTCGTCGACCACCCGCTGGTGGCGCACAAACTCACCACGCTGCGCGACAAGCGCACCGACTCCCCGACCTTCCGGCGGCTCGCCGACGAGCTGGTCACCCTCCTCGCCTACGAGGCCACCAGGGATGTGCGGACCGACCTGGTCGACGTCGAGACCCCGGTCACGCCCACCACGGGCGTGAAGCTGTCGCACCCCCGCCCCCTCGTCGTACCGATCCTGCGTGCCGGTCTGGGGATGCTCGACGGCATGGTGCGCCTCCTGCCGACCGCCGAGGTCGGCTTCCTCGGCATGATCCGCAACGAGGAGACGCTCCAGGCGGAGACGTACGCCACCCGGATGCCCGAGGACCTCTCCGGCCGCCAGGTCTACGTCCTCGACCCGATGCTGGCCACCGGCGGCACCCTCGTCGCGGCGATCCGGGAGCTGATCAAGCGCGGCGCCGACGACGTCACCGCCGTGGTCCTGCTCGCGGCGCCCGAGGGCGTCGAGGTGATGGAGCGCGAGCTGGCGGGCACCCCGGTCACCGTCGTCACCGCCTCGGTCGACGAGCGGCTGAACGAGCACGGTTACATCGTGCCGGGCCTCGGCGACGCGGGGGACCGGATGTACGGCACGGCCGAGTAGCGGGCCGGGACCGTCCTGCTTCGCGCCTTCTCCCACGACGTCGTTCGGCGTACGTCGCGGGGGGAGGCGCTTTCCCGTCTTCCGGCTGATCTCCGTCTCCCGGCTGAGCGGTGGCCGGGCCTCCGGGCCGCCGTGGTCAGTCCCGCGGCCGGGCTTCCGGGCCGGTGTCGTCGGCCGTTCCGCTCGGCCGTTCCGCTCGGCCGGGGTGCGTGCGCGCCGGTGCGCGCCGGTTCAGCAGGTGGACGGGGCCGGGGAGGGCTTCGTCGCGGCCGCCATCACGGCACCGGCCTCCTGCGGGGTGCTGAGCGCCGTGAACTTCGTCCCGAGGATCAGGTCGACCTCGGCCGTCGTGCGGGCGTCGGTCTTCCGCGCCGCGCCCGCCACCTGGGCGCCGAGCACGGTGAAGCTGCCGTCCGCCGCTGTGGGGGAGCCGAGCAGCAGGGCCGCGCCGGGCACCTTCTTGTCGTACGCCTCGGGTGCGTTGCCCACCTTGCCCACGGCGAACCCGCGCTTCTCCAGTTCGGCGGCGGCCGCCTTGGCCAGGCCGCTGCGCGTCGTGGCGTTGTAGACGTTGACCTTGACGGCGGCCGGTTTCGGCAGCGCCTTGGCGGGGGCCGCCGGCTTGGGCGTGGGGCAGACCCGCTGCTGGACGGCCGCGTTGGCGCTGCGGTCGCCGCCGGTGAAGACGTCGACGAGCTGCAACGTGCCCCAGCCGGCCAGGCCGAGGGCCGCGGCGGCGCTGACGCCTGCGAGGGCCAGCCTGCGGCGGTGCCGAGGGCGACGCATCCGGGGGTAGCTGTCTCCCGTGATGCGGTACTTCCCGCCCATGCCGGGGGGAGTGAGCATGGTCATGGACGCAGCGTAATGCGCTGGGTGGCATCGCGTACTAAATGATCAACGCAGGGCGTCCGGATGGACCCTAAAGCACCCGAAAGGCCCGAATATGGATTCGGGTGAATGGTGCGGTACCGGAGCGCGGCGGGTCTGGTCAGCCCAGTTCGAGGACGCGGGCGTGGAGCACCTGGCGCTGCTGGAGCGCGGCCCGGACGGCGCGGTGCAGCCCGTCCTCCAGGTAGAGGTCGCCCTGCCACTTCACGACGTGCGCGAACAGGTCGCCGTAGAACGTGGAGTCCTCCGCGAGGAGGGTCTCCAGGTCGAGCTGGCCCTTGGTGGTCACGAGCTGGTCCAGGCGCACCGGGCGCGGTGCGACATCCGCCCACTGTCGGGTGCTTTCCCGGCCGTGGTCGGGATATGGCCGCCCATTTCCGATGCGCTTGAAGATCACACGGAAAGCCTACCGGGCAAGGGCCGCCGGGCGCAGCCGGGCGACCCCACTGTGCCGACGGCGTAAAGGTTGCATAACGCTTGATAGGGCGGGATAGGGGGACAGGGGTCGCTGGGAGGAGTGGGCGCGCGAACACAGGCGCGAGTCCGGGAGCCGCTGGCGCGCCCCGCGTGCGCCGTCTCGCGGACGTGCGTCGCACGGTGCGTCGGCCCCCGCCGTGCGCCGTCGTGGCCGCTGCGGTGCGCTGTCCGTGCCTGTCCGCGCCCCTGCCGCCTGCGGTTGTGCGTACCGGAGCCGTGGGGTCTCGCGGACCGGCTCCCCCTCGTTGTGCGTACCGGAGCCGTGGAGCCTCGCCGACCGGCCCCCTCGTTGTGCGCCGTTGCGCGCCGCTGCCCGCTGCCCGCTGCCCGCCGCCCGCTGACGTGCGTCGGCGTGGGTCGTCCTCGCGGTGCGGCTCGTCCGCCGTTGTGCGCCAGAGCGGGGCGGCCCTCGCCCGTGTGCCGTCGTGGCCCCGTGCGCGCGCCCGCGCCGCAGGCGGTGGGGCTGGGAGCCTGCGGCGCGGGTGCGTACGGGTTCGGGGTCCGTGCGGGCGGTGGGGGCGTTACTCGGTGACCTCGTGGCCGTGGCCCTCACGCAGTCCGCCGCCGCTGCCCGGCGTGCCGGTGCTGGGGGCGGGGGTGACCGGGCGGGTCAGGGAGCGCAGGTCGTGGGCGTACGTGCCGACCGCGTTGGCGATCACGTCGATGTTGGTGTCGAAGTGGCCCATGTCGATGTTGTCCAGGTCGTCGCAGGCCGCGTGGTAGCAGGGGTCGTACGCGATCCCCGCCTCGCCCCCGTACGTCCGCGCCTGGGCCGCCGTCTTGATGTCCTCCGCCCCGGTGTCCGTGCCGCCGGAGGGGATGCCCACCTCGATGAACGGGCCGTAGTCCGAGCGGCCGGTGAAGTCCGTGCCCTCGTGCGGCTTGGCCTTGCCGTCCAGGAACTCGTTGATGTCACGCTCCAACTGCGCGGAGCCCTCCGGGCCGGGGCCCTCGCCGACCTGGTCGGAGTCGTCGCCGTCGAAGACGAACTGCGCGCCGTTGGGCGAGGCGATCATGTCGAAGTTGAGGTAGAGCGCGATCTGCTCGCGCTGCTCCTCGGAGAGCGCGGCGACGTACTTCTCCGAGCCGATCAGGCCGTTCTCCTCGGCGGACCACCAGGCGAACCGCACCTTGTTGGCGGGCCTGCTCGGCGACTGGGCCAGCTTCAGGGCGACTTCCAGCAGACCGGCGGAGCCGGAGGCGTTGTCGTTGATGCCGGGGCCCTCGGTCACCGAGTCGAGGTGCGCGCCGAGCATCACGGTCCGTGCCGCGCTGCCGCCCGGCGTCTCGGCGATGACGTTGCGGGTGGGGCGCTCCTCCTGGAGCTCGCGGATCTCGAAGGAGACGGTGACCTCGCCGCCCGCGAGGTCGGCGACGAGCTTCTCGCCCTCCTCCTGGGTGAGGCCGCCGGTCGGGATCCGGCCGGCGGAGGCGTCTCCCAGGGTGCCGGACAGGACGCCTTCGGTGTTGTTGTAGATCACCGCGCCGACCGCTCCGGCGTCGGCGGCGGCCGCCTGCTTCTGGGCGAAGGCGCAGCCGCCCCGCTTGATCAGTGCGATCTTCCCGGTGAAGTCGGCGCCGGCGAAGTCGGTCGCCTCGCAGCCCGGCGTCCCGTCGTCGGGGACGGCGACGAGGCCAGCGGTCACTCCGCCGACCCTGGTCGAGGGCGTGTACGTCATCGCCTTGATCGTCACGTCGCGGGGCGTCGGCGAGACCACGGCGAGCTTCTCGGCCAGGGTCTCGGTGTAGACGAAGCGGAAGTTCTGGTACGAGACCTTGTACCCGGCCCGCTGGAGCTGGCGGTACACGTACGCCGCCGAGGCGTCGTGGCCCAGCGACCCCGCGGCGCGGTGGCCGTCGGCCGAGTCGGCTATCGCCTGGAACTGCTGGAGGTGGCGGTGCGCGCCGCGGGCGGTCGCGTTCCGCACCAACTCCCGTGACAGCTTGGCGGCTTCCCTCGCCGGGTCGTGCGGCGACGGCTTGCCCTGGTGGGGGGCCGCGGCCAGGAGCAGCGGGGTGGCGAGGGCGGTGGCGGCCACGGCGGCCATGGCTCTGCGACGTATCGCGTGCACAGGGGTCCTTCCGGTCGGGACGGCCGTTTCGGTCCGCCTGAACGAATGTGCTGCGAAAGCTAGCGAGTGGGGTGACGGATGTGAACCGTTCCGGCCGATTCCGATCAGTGTTCTGTGCCGCAATCCCCGGTGACGCGTGCCGCTTCCGGCCGGCGAGCCCGCTTCCGCTCGGGCCGGTGGTCCGCCTGTCGGCACCGGCGCGCTGTCATGTCTTCGGCGGCTTCTTCGCGGCCTCGGCCGCCTTCGCCGCCGCTTTCGCCTCCTGCTTGTACGCCCGTACCTCGGCGAGCGATTCGGGGCCGGTGATGTCGGCGACGGAGCGGTGCGAGCCGGCCTCCCCGTACGCCCCCGCCGCCTCACGCCAGCCCGGAGGCCGTACGCCGAACCGCTTGCCGAGCAGCGCCAGGAAGATCTGGGCCTTCTGGACGCCGAAGCCGGGCAGCGCCTTCAGGCGCTCCAGCAACTCCTCCCCGGTGGCGGCGTCCCGCCACACGGCCGCGGCGTCGCCGTCGTACTCGTCCACCAGGTACTGGCAGAGCTGCCGCACCCGTTGGGCCATGGAGCCGGGGTAGCGGTGCAGGGCGGGTTTGGCGGTGAAGAGTTCGGTGAAGGCGTCCGGGTCGTAGGCGGCGATCCGCCCCGCGTCGAGGTCGTCCGAGCCCATGCGCTCCGCGAGCGTGAACGGGCCGGTGAACGCCCACTCCATCGGGACCTGTTGGTCGAGCAACATGCCGACCAGGGCGGCCAGCGGGCTGCGGGCGAGCAGCGCGTCCGCCTCCGGCTGCTGGGCGATCCGCAGGGTGACGTCCTTGCCGCTCTCGCTGGTGGTCATGGTGCCGATCATCCCGAGCACGGTGCACGACGGCGACCGGGGCTGCGCCGATGGCTCCCCCCTGTCGGCCGAAGGGAGTACGGGCCGCGGGGCCGGGCCGCCGTACTGCCCGGAGAGGCGGCCGCCCGCGCCTCGGACGTGGCAGGGCCCGCACCCCGCACCCCGCACCCCGCACCCCGCAGCGCGGAACGCCGGCGGGGGTGGCGAGGGTGCGGTCAGACGAGGGCGCGGTCAGAGGAGACGAGGGCGGACGCGCACGATCCCGAACAGA
Source organism: Streptomyces sp. NPDC041970 (assembly GCF_055588985.1). Lineage (NCBI taxonomy): Bacteria > Bacillati > Actinomycetota > Actinomycetes > Kitasatosporales > Streptomycetaceae > Streptomyces > Streptomyces sp. NPDC041970. The sequence continues at coordinate 90,023 of NZ_JBVJCD010000003.1, read as the reverse complement.
AGCGCCACGGCCACCGCGAGGACGCCGAGTCCGCCGGGCGGGTACGGAGCGAGCCGTACGGCGTCGCCCCGGTGAGGTCTCCGGGCAGCGAGCCCGCCACGCCTTCCGGGCGGCCACGCGGAGAAGGCGCGGCGTACGGCGTACGGCATACGGCGGGTCGGATCGCGGCGTGCGGACGGCTGGTTCGCGGTGTACGGGACGGCCGCTTTGCAGCGCAAGGAGTTCTGCCTTCACGGCGTACGGAAGCCCGGTCTGCGGGGTACGGGACGGCCGCTTTACGGCGTAAGGAGGGCCGCCCGCGGTGAACGGGGCCGGCCTGGGCGTGCGGGAGGGTCGTGCTTTACAGCGTACGGAACGGCGCCTTTGCGGCGTACGGGTGGGTGGTCGCCTTACAGCGTACGGAATTGCCTTACAGCGTACGGAATTGCGGTCTGCGGAGCACGGGACGGCCGATTTACGGCGTAAAGATGGCCACCACCGCACACCGCACACCGCACACCGCACACCGCACACCGCGCACCGCGCACCGCGCACCGCGCACCGCACGCCCTACGCAGGAAGGGCCGCCGTACGGCGTAAGGCGAAGCGGTGGTTCCTCGGCCGGCGGGGCGGGGGCCTCACGGGTCCAGTCGGGCCGCTCGGCTCAGCAGGTAGCGGGCCTCGGGTTCGCTGCGGGTGGCGGCGGCCGCCGCGCGGTAGGCGGTGTGGGCGGCGGTCCGGTCCCCGGCGCGTTCCAACAGGTGCGCGCGTACGGCGTCGAGGCGGTAGTGGCCCGCCAGCGGTCCCGCGAGGGCGTCCGCCGCGGCGAGCCCCGCGCGGGGCCCGTGGACCATCGCCACCGCGACCGCCCGGCCCAGGGCGGCGGCCGGGTCGGGGGTGCGCCGTACGAGGAGGTCGTACAGGGCGAGGATCTGCGGCCAGTCGGTGTCCTCGGCGCGTTCCGCCTCGTCGTGCAGGGCCGCGACGGCCGCCTGGAGCTGGTAGTCCCCGGCCGGGCCCTGGGCCAGCGCCTCTTGGGCGAGGGCGGTGCCCTCCGTGATCGCCGCGCGGTCCCAGAGGGCGCGGTCCTGCTCGTCGAGGGGGACCAGCTCGCCGTCCGGGCCGGTCCGGGCGGGGGCGCGGGCCTCGGTGAGGAGCATCAGCGCCAGCAGGCCGGTCACCCGCCCCTCGTGCGGGAGCAGCCGGCGCACCGAGCGGGTCAGCCGGATCGCCTCGCGGGCGAGGTCGGTGCGGTGGAGTTCGGGGCCGGCGGTCGCGGTGTAGCCCTCGTTGAAGACGAGGTAGAGCACCTGGAGGACGGCGGCGAGCCGCTGGTCGCGGTCCTCGGGCTCCGGGGGCCGGAACCGCGCCCCGCGCAGCGTCCGCTTCGCGCGGCTGATCCGCTGCGCCATCGTGGCCTCCGGCACCAGATGGGCGCGGGCGATCTCCGCCGTGGTCAGCCCGCCGACCGCGCGCAGCGTCAGCGCGATCTGCGCGGCGGGGGTCAGCGCGGGGTGGCAGCAGAGGAAGAGCAGGGTGAGCGTGTCGTCCTCGGAGGGGGCCCGGCCCTCCCCCGGCGGTGGGGCGACGAACGCGTCCACCGGGGTGAGGGCGGCCGCCGCCTCCTCGCGCCGCCGCCGGGCCGCGTCCGCGCGCAGCCGGTCGGTGAGGCGGCGGGAGGCGACCCTGATCAGCCAGCCGCGCGGGTTGTCCGGCACCCCTTCGCCGGGCCACTGGCCGGTCGCCGCGATCAGGGCCTCCTGGACCGCGTCCTCGGCCGGGTCGAAGTGACCGTACCGGCGGACGAGCGCGCCGAGGACCTGCGGGGCGTGGCGCCGCAGCAGGTCCTCGACGTCGTGTGTCGTACGGTCCATCCGTCTCCCCGAGCCGTCCGCGTCAGTCGTCGATGCCACCGCCGATCGGCCGGATCACCACGGGGTACTCCGGTGCGCCGGCCGGTTGCGGACAGCGCGCCACCCGTGCGGCGATCTCGGTCACCCGCTCCAGGCTCTCGCAGTCGAGCACCCAGAAACCGGCGAGCAGTTCCTTGGTCTCACCGTACGGCCCGTCCGAGACCACCGGGCGCCCCTCGGCGTCGAGGCTGACGAACCGGGTCTGCGCGGGCTCGACCAGCCCGTACGCGGTCACCAGCTCGCCGGTCTCGGCGAGGTCGTCGTTGATCCGGCCCATGAACGCGAACATCTCCTGGAGGGCCTTCTCGTCCCACGCCGGGCTCTGCGGGGTCCCCTTGCCCGCCTGCGCCTCGTAGTCCGCCTGGCTGCCCTGGACCATCACCAGATACCTCATGACCGTCGCCTCCGTCTTCTCCTCGACCCGCCCGCGCGGGTCTCGGCTCGTGGTTCCGCTTGCACAGGGGACGTCGGAGCCGGGGCCGTGTTCTCGACACCACGCGCGGAGGCGGGTGCGATTCACCCGCACGCGGGTTCGGGGGCGGGAGCGGAGGCGGCGTCCGGTGTTCAGTAGAGTTCCGGAGCGTCGCGCCAGCCCCGCACGACGTGTCCCCCGGCCCCGAACGACGAGGTCCCGACCGTGTCTCCGTCCCCCGCACCGCCCCCGCACGCGCGGCCCGTCTCCGTCGTCGGGATCGGCGCGGACGGGTGGGCCGGGCTGTCCGGCGCGGCGCGGGACGCGCTGCGCGCGGCGGAGGTGCTGATCGGCGGGGCGCGCCAACTGGATCTTCTGCCGGGGGAGTGCGCCGGAGCGCGGGTGGGGTGGCCCTCGCCGCTGCGGCCCGCCGTGCCCCGGCTCCTCGCCGAACACCGAGGGCGTCGGATCGCGGTGCTCGCCAGCGGGGACCCGATGTTCTACGGGATCGGGCGGGCGCTCGCCGAGGAGCTGGGGGCCGGGGGCCTGCACGTGGTGCCGCACCCGTCCTCCGTCTCGTACGCCTGCGCCCGGCTCGGCTGGCCGCTGGAGGACACCGGGGTCGTCACGCTGGTGGGCCGTCCGGCGGCCCGGCTCGCCGCCGCCCTGTACGAGGGGCGCAGGCTGCTGGTCCTGAGCGCGGACGCGGGCACGCCCGCCGAGGTGGCCGCCCTCCTCACCGACCGCGGCTTCGGGCCCAGCCGGATGCGGGTCCTGGAGCGGCTGGGCGGCGAGGGCGAGGAGCACGTCGACGGGGTCGCGGAGACGTGGGCGCGCCCGCCGGGGGACCGGCTGAACATCGTCGCCGTCGAGTGCCGCGCGGCGGCGGACGCCCTGCGGCTCGGCGCGGCGCCCGGTCTGCCGGACGAGGCGTACGAGCACGACGGCCAGCTCACCAAGCGGCACGTGCGGGCCGCGACCCTCGGGGCGCTCGCGCCCGCGCCCGGTGAACTGCTGTGGGACGTGGGCGGCGGGTCCGGTTCGATCGCCGTCGAGTGGATGCGGACCGACCCGTCCTGCCGGGCGGTGAGCGTGGAGCGCGATCCGGCGCGCGCCGGGCGCATCGCCCGTAACGCGGAACGCCTCGGGGTCCCCGGTCTCCGCGTCGTCACCGGTCCGGCCCCGGCGGCGCTGGCCGGGCTCCCGGCCCCGGACGCGGTGTTCATCGGCGGCGGGCTCACCGCGCCGGGCCTCCTCGACGCGTGCTGGGACGCGCTGCCGGCGGGCGGCCGGCTCGTCGCCAACACGGTGACGCTGGAGTCCGAGGCGCTGCTCGCCGAGCGGTACCGGGCGTACGGCGGGGAGTTGGTGCGGCTCGCGGTCGCGCACGCGGTCCCGGTCGGCGGGTTCACCGGGTGGCGCCAGGCCATGCCGGTGACGCAGTGGTCGGTACGCAAGCCCCCGGAGCCGGGGGCGCCTTCGCACATGGGAGACAGATCATGACCGTGTACTTCATCGGCGCGGGCCCCGGCGCGGCCGACCTGATCACGGTGCGCGGCGCCCGGCTGCTCGCCGCCAGCCCGGTCTGTCTGTACGCGGGCAGCCTGGTCCCGGTCGAGCTGCTGGCCGAGTGCCCGGCGGACGCCCGGCTGGTCGACACCGCGAACCTGGACATCGAGCAGATCACCGCGGAGCTGGTACGGGCCCACGCCGACGGCCACGACGTGGCCCGGCTGCACTCGGGCGACCCGTCGGTGTTCAGCGCGGTGAACGAGCAGATGAAGCGGTTGGACGAGGCGGGCGTGCCGTACGAGGTCGTCCCCGGCGTCCCCGCGTTCGCGGCGGCGGCCGCGGCGCTGAAGCGGGAGCTGACGGTCCCCACGGTCGGCCAGACCGTGATCCTGACCCGGATCGCCCAGCGCGCCACCGCCATGCCCGAGGGCGAGGACCTGGCGACGCTGGGCCGCAGCGGCGCGCTGATCGTGCTGCACCTGGCGGCGCGGTACGTGGACCGGGTGGTGGACGAACTGCTCCCGCACTACGGGGCGGACTGCCCGGCGGCGGTCGTGGCGATGGCGTCCCGCCCGGACGAGGTCATCCTGCGCGGACCGCTGGACTCGATCGCGGAGCAGGTGAAGGCGGCGGGGATCATCCGGACGGCGGTGATCATGGTGGGCCGGACGTTGGGGGCGGACCAGTTCCGGGACAGCCACCTGTACGCGCCGGGGCGCGACCGGCACGGGTGCTGACCGGTCGGTTCCGCGCTCCGGTGCCCGGTGCGGTGGAGGCGGGGCGCCGCTGAGGGGCGTACCGCTGAGGGCGGCGGAGCGCCGGGGTGGTGTGCGGCTGGGGGCACGTACGGCTGAGGACGGCGTGCGGCTGGGGGCGCGTACCGCTGAGGACGGCGTGCGGCAGGGGCGCGGAGTGTCGGGGGCGGCGTACGGCTGGGGGCACGTACCGCCGAGAACGGCGTACGGGTGAGGGGCACGTACCGCCGAGGACGGCGTGCGGCAGGGGCGCGGAGTGTCGGGGGTGGCGTACGGGTGAACGCCGGGAGGTCGTTGCGGCGGTCGCGGCGAGTGGCGTGCCACGCTCGTGTCCCTGCCCGCCGTGCCGCTGACGACGTCGGCCTCCCGCCCTCACGGCCCGCGAGTGCCCCTGGGGCCCGTCCGGAGCGCCCGGACTCCCGGAGACCCGGTGCCCGAGGGCGCTGAGCCCCGCCGTGGTCGCCGGCCCGGATTCCCGCCACGCGCGGTCAGCCGCGCCGAGGAGAACACCATGGCCGTGACCTACACCTTCGACGTCTTCTCCAGCCTCGACGGCTTCGGCGCCGGCAACGGCGACTGGGGCGGTTACTGGGGCAAGCAGGGGCCCGAACTCCTCGCCCACCGCCTGGCCCTGTTCGCGCCGGAGCAGCGGATGGTCTTCGGGGCCACCACGTACCGGGCGCTGGCGCGATTTCTGGCTCCGGGCGCCGAGGAGGTCGAGGCGCACGACCCGTGGGTCACCCGGATGAGGAGCCTTCCGGCGACGGTGGTGTCGTCCACCCTGGAGGAGCCCCTCGACTGGCCGGACGCGCAGGTCGTGAGCGGCGACGCGATCGAGGTCGTCACCCGGCTCAAGGAGGAGTCCCCGATCCCGTTGTGCTCCCACGGCAGTCTGTCGATGAACCGGGCGCTGATGGCCGCCGGCCTGGTCGACCGCCTCCGGGTGACGCTCTTCCCCGTGATCACCGGCCGGACCGGGCTGGACCCGATCTTCCGGGGCGCGGACGACTTCGACCTCGAACTGATCGAGCACCGGACGCTCGACGGCCGCACCCAGGAACTGACCTACCGGCCGACGCCGCACGTGTGACGGGGGCGGTGCGTCCGGCGGGGTGCGACGCGGGCCGCGCCATCCGGTGGACTCGCCACGCCGACGACCGACGCCTCCGGGCCGTCGTGGTCAGGGTCGACGGCGCCCGATCCGGCGCTGGTCGGACCTGATGCCGTGCTGCACCGCAGGGGCGGCGCCGGGTCGCTCCGCGTCACCGGCCGCGTAGCAGATGTCCGGGTCGTCGTGCCCGGTCGGCACCCTGGCGGCGATGACGCCGTCCAGTGCGTCCCGTGCGGCGAGCAGCCCGGCCACGGCCTTGTCGATGCGTTCCCGTTCCCGGTTCAGGTCGGGCAGGATGCCGGAACAGGCCGGTGCCAGGGTCTGCCCGTCGTCGACCATGCAGGGCATCAGTTCGGCGATGGTGGCGGTGTTGAGACCGGCGCCGAGCAGCATACGGATGCCCCGGACCGTGGCGATGTCCTCGTCCGTGAACTCGCGATATCCGCTGGGCCGCCGCGATGGCCTGAGCAGCCCCTGCTCCTCGTAGTAGCGCAGCAGGCGTTGGCTGACCCCGGTCCGTCGGGAGAACTCCCCCATACGCATATGACGACCCCCACCTTCGGTTGACTCTGACATCGATGTGAGACAGCACACTATTCCGCATGACGAACCAGCCATCAGAAAGCCCGCAGCCCGCCCCCGCACCCGCACCCGTCACCGTCATCGGCCTCGGCCCCATGGGCCTCGCCCTCGCCGAGGCGCTTCGGGGCCACGGACACCCCACGACCGTGTGGAACCGCAGCCAGGAGAAGGCCGACAGCCTCGTCACCAAGGGCGTCCACCGCGCGGGGACCGTCGCCGAGGCGGTGTCCGCGAGCCCTCTCACGATCATGTGCCTGAAGGACTACGAGACCATGTACGCGGTCCTCGACTCCGCTGGTGACGCCCTGAGAGGCCGCGTACTGGTCAACCTCAACTCCGGAACCCCGAACGAGGCGCGCGCAGCGTCCGGTTGGGCGACCGAGCGGGGCGCCGCCTATCTGGACGGCGCGATCATGGTTCCGCCGCCGCTCGTCGGGCACCCCGACTCCGTCTTCCTCTACAGCGGTCCGCAGGACGTCTTCGACGAGCACCGGGCGACGCTGGAGAGCATGGGCGACCCCCGGTACCTCGGCTCCGACCCCAGCCTGGCGGTGCTGTACAACGCGGCCCTGCTCGACATGATGTACGCGACCATGAACGGCTTTCTGCACGCCACCGCGCTGGTCGGGTCGGCGAACGTCTCTGCGGTCACGTTCGCCGATCTCGCACTCAACTGGTTCATGCCCTCGGTGGTGGACTCGACCCTCACCGAGCAGGCGCCCGACCTGGACAGGGGCGACTACCCCGGCGACATGGGCACCATGGAGATGAACCTCAACGCGCTTGAGCACATCACCCGCACGTGTGTGGAGCAGGGCGTCCACTCCGACCAACCGCGGCTCATGAAGGCGATCGCCGAGCGGGCGATCGCCGAGGGCCACAGCGGCAAGAACTACCTGGCCGTGTTCGAGGTCTTCAAGAAGGCGGCACGGGTTTCGTGACCTCCTACGACGTCGATGCGCACCGCCGACAGGGCGAACGCCGCCTGATGCGGCACTAGTCGCCGAGGAGCCGCTCCCACAGCAGTCCGTCCCGCCACGTCCCGTCGAGGAGGATCGAGGAGTGCGCGACGCCGTACGGAGTGAACCCGTTGCGGCGCAGCACCCGCTGCGACGGCAGGTTCTCCAGATGGGTGGAGGCTTCGGCGCGGTGCAGCCCGAGTTCGTCCGCCATCACCCGGAGTGCGTGCCCGACGGCGTTCCCCGCGTGCCCCTGGTTCTGGGCGGTGGTGGCGATCCAGTATCCGATGGTGCCCCGGCGCAGGTACGGCTGCGGCAGGATGCCCCCGACTGTGACCTGCCCGATCACTTGGTCGTCGGCGAGCACCACACCCGGCCAGGCGGTGCCGGCCCGGTACGCGGCCAGCAGGCCGTCGATCCGCTCCGCCTGGCCCTCCGGGGTGAAGAACGCGGCCGGCTGGTCCGGCTCCCAGGGCCTGAAGACCTCGACGTCACGCACCCGATGCGCGGCGATCGCAGCGGCGTCGGCGGGCTCGATCAGACGAATCCTGGCGCTGCCGCCCATGGGTGGCCCCTCGCTGTCGTGCTGACGTGAGGCGGTCAGCTTATGCGAGGCCGCCTGTGGTCCTCTTGCCCGGCGTTCGCCTGCTCGTCGAGCGGCCCTGCACCCGGATTTCCACCAACTCGCCCGCCGCGCGACGTGCTTGCGCGACGGGCGATTCCCGTTCGGAAGGGGGCGGCCGGTCCGCGTTCAGGCGGTGGTCCGTCGGGCGCCCCCGGCTGCGGTACCGTAATCGGGTCATCACGCTCTGTGCGTACGGGTGTACGTACACACGCGGCGGCCCTCGGGGGTGTTAGCAGCACCGGTCCGAGGGCCTTCACCCACGAGTGGTCAGGAGCCACCGGGATGCTCTGGCGTGGTATCGCGCCCGTTCGGCGCTGCACGAAGGCTTCGCACGGCGTCGTGCGCCATCCGCGTCTGTGCAGTGACGCGAAGGTCCTCCTGCTGTACGTCCAGGGGTTGCCGGACGACCGCACCCACCTGGCACTCTCCGAGCACGCACGCCAACTGGGCATCAGGGGGCGGGCGTTCCAGCGGGCCAAGGAGCAGTTGGTCGCTCATGGGTTCGTACACGAACGGCGGGTCGCGGGGGAGCGCGGGCTGTGGGCCACGCGCCAGCTCTTCTCCAACGTCCCGCTGACCGATGCGGAAGCCCTCGCCGTGTGGCGGGAAGCGGGGACGGCCGCCGGTGCGCCTCCGAGTACTCCTGCGGCACCGGCTGGTGCGGAAGATGCCGGAGGCGGTGGTCGAGGCCAGGGGCGTTGAGGACCGGGCGGGCCCGGAGGAGCCCCCGGAGCCCGTCGCTCCCCGGCCCGTCCCGCCCCTGGTCACGTGTGAGGGCCCCGGCCCCGAGCACGTGTTCCGGGCCATGGCCGGGGAGACGGAGTGCCCCGAATGCCGACAGGCCGCCGCCTGGGCGCACTGGGCCGCCCGGCGCGCCGCCGACCTCGGCGTCGACCTCGCCGGGGACGCGGCGGCCGCGACGGACGCCGGGCGGCGGCCGGACGGGTGGCGGGCGCGGCTCGCGGCGGCCGCGTCCGGCGCACCCGGTGCGGGGTAGCGGGTGTCAGGCCCGCCCCACCACCGCCCCCGCGCGGTCGATGCACACCACGTCGACCGCCACCGGCGCTCCCCGCAGCACCGCCACCGCCTCGTCGCGGGCGCGGGCGGCCACCAGGTCGCCCAGGGGGACGTCCGCGGCCTCGCAGAGGCGCAGCGCCTCCAGGCCCGTGTTGGCGGCGGCGACTCGGGCGGCCACCTCCTCGTCCGCGCCGCCCTCGCGGGCCAGGTCCGCGAGGAAGCCCTTGTCGACCTGGGAGCGGGCCGAGTGCAGGTCCAGGTGGCCCGCCGCGAGCTTGGAGAGCTTGGCGAAGCCGCCGCAGATCGTGAGGCGGTCCACCGGATGGCGGCGTACGTACTTCAGCACCGCCCCCGCGAAGTCCCCCATGTCCAGCAGCGCGAGGTCCGGCAGCCCGTACTCCGCGACCACGGTCCGCTCCGAGGTGGAGCCCGTGCAGCCCGCGACGTGCGTCAGCCCGGCCGCCCGCGCCACGTCCACGCCCCGGCGGATGGAGTCGATCCAGGCCGAGCAGGAGTACGGCACGACGACGCCCGTGGTGCCGAGGATGGACAGCCCGCCCAGGATGCCGAGCCGCCCGTTCCACGTGGAGCGGGCGATCTCCTCGCCGTCGTCCACGGAGACGGTGATCTCCACGTCCCCGGTCCCGCCGTGCTCGGCGGCGACCCGCCGCACGTGCTCGCGCATCAGCCGCCGGGGCACCGGGTTGACCGCGGGCTCCCCGACCTCCAGCGGCAGTCCGGGAAGGGTGACCGTACCGACGCCGGGGCCCGCCCGGAACACCACGCCGGACCCCGGCGGCAGGGGGCGTACGGTGACCCGGACCAGGGCCCCGTGCGTCACGTCCGGGTCGTCGCCCGCGTCCTTCACCACCCCGGCGCTCGCCCGCCCGTCCGCCAACTCCTCGACCGCCAGGGCGAACGCGGGCGTCTGGCCGCGGGGCAGCGTGATGCTCACCGGGTCGGGGAAGTCACCGGTCAGCAGAGCCGTGTACGCGGCCGTCGTCGCCGCCGTCGCGCAGGCCCCGGTCGTCCAGCCGGGCCGCAGACCGGTGTGCTTGAGTTGGGCGTCGCGCCCGCCGGAGGCCGTATCGCTCCGGGCGGCGTCCGCGTCCCGCACCTCATCGCTCATGGGAGGAGTCCGTTTCGATGCATGTACTCGTTCTGGGGGGTACGACCGAGGCGCGCCTGCTGGCGGAGGCCCTCGCCGGTGACCGGCGGCTCCGTGTCACCACCTCGCTGGCGGGTCGGGTCACCGCCCCGAGGCTGCCGCCCGGTGACATCCGGATCGGGGGGTTCGGAGGCGCCGACGGGCTCGCCGCCTGGCTGCGCGAGCACGCGGTGGACGCCGTCATCGATGCCACCCACCCCTTCGCCGCGACCATGAGCCGGAACGCGGCTCTGGCCGCCGCGCAGGACCATGTTCCCCTGCTGTCCCTGCGCCGCCCCGGCTGGGTGGCCCAGGACGGCGACCGCTGGCACCCGGCGGCCTCGCTGGAGGAGGCGGCGGCGCTGCTGCCCGTACTCGGGAAGCGGGTCTTCCTGACCACCGGGCGGATGGGTCTCGCGGCCTTCGCGGGGCTGGACGCGCTGTGGTTCCTGGTGCGCTCGGTGGACGCGCCGCAGCCGCCGTTCCCGGCCCGCGCGGAGATCCTGCTCGACCGGGGGCCGTTCACCCTGGACGGCGAACGGGAGCTGATCCGCCGCCACCGCGTCGACGTCCTCGTCACCAAGGACAGCGGCGGGTCCGCCACCGCCCCCAAGCTGACCGCCGCCCGCGAGGCCGGCATCCCCGTCGTGGTGGTACGCCGCCCGCCGGTCCCCGAGGGCGTACCGGTGGCCGGTACGCGGCAGGAGGCGGTGCGCTGGCTGCGGGGACTGTGCGCGGAGGCGGCGGGCGGCGGTGGGTGAGGCGGGGGGTTACGCCGGGGGTTCCGGGTAGCGGCGGGGGGTCCAGACGATCTGGCGGGCCGTGTCGCCGCCCCGGTGGACCCAGCGGGTCTGGGACGAGCCCACGATGAGGAGGGTGCGCATGTCCACCTCGGCCGGGTCGAGATCGGCCAGGCGTACCGTGCGCACGCTCTCCGCCGGGCCGCCCACGTCGCGGGCGAGGACGACCGGGGTGTCCGGGTCGCGGTGTTCCAGGAGCAGGTCGCGGGCCTGGCCGACCTGCCAGGTGCGGGCCTTGGAGCCGGGGTTGTACAGGGCCAGCACCAGGTCCGCCGAGGCCGCCGCGCGCAGGCGTTCCGCGATGACCTCCCACGGCTTGAGCCGGTCGGAGAGGGAGAGCACGGCGTAGTCGTGGCCGAGCGGCGCGCCCGCGCGGGCGGCGGCCGCGTTGGCCGCGGTGACGCCGGGCAGCACCCGTACCGGGACGTCCGCGTAGGCGTCCTCGGAGGCGGCCTCCAGCACCGCCGTCGCCATCGCGAAGACGCCGGGGTCGCCGCCCGAGACCACGGCGACGCGGCGGCCGCGCCGGGCCAGGTCCAGGGCGAACGCGGCGCGTTCGGCCTCGACCTTGTTGTCGGAGCCGTGCCGGGCCTGGCCGGGCCGGACCGGGACCCGGTCCAGGTAGGTGGTGTAGCCGACCAGGTCGTCGGCGGCGGCCAGCGCCCCGCGCGACTCGGGCGTCAGCCACAGCGGTCCCGCCGGCCCCGTGCCCACGACGACGACCTCGCCGCCGTCCGGCCGCGTCGCGGGCCGGGGGGCGTCGACACGGCTCGGCAGGACGGCGACCGCGAAGTACGGGACGGAGTCGGGGTCGACGTCCGCGAGGTCGCCGGTGCGCTCCCCGGCCATCGTCGCCCGCTCCACGTACCGCGCCTCGGCCAGCCGGCCGGACGCCTCGAACGCGCCGCGCACCGCCGGGAACGTCCGCCCCAGCTTCATCACCACCGCCGTGTCCGAGGCGGCGAGTCGGGCGGTCAGCTCCTCCTCGGGCAGGGTGCCGGGCAGGATCGTCAGGACCTCCTCGCCCTCCACGAGCGGCGTCCCGAGCCGGGCGGCGGCCGCGCTGACGGAGGTGACGCCGGGGACGACCTCGGTGGCGTAGCGGTCGGCCAGCCGCTTGTGCATGTGCATGTACGAGCCGTAGAACATCGGGTCGCCCTCGGCGAGGACCGCGACGGTCCGCCCGGCGTCCAGGTGCGCCGCGAGCCGGGCGGCGGCCTTCTCGTAGAACTCCTCCAACGCGCCCCGGTAGCCGCCGGGGTGGTCCGTGGCCTCCGTCGTGACGGGGTAGACCAGGGCCTCCTCGACGTGGTCGGGCCGCAGGTGCGCGGCCGCGATGGACCGGGCGATCGAGCGGCCGTGCCGGGCGCTGTGGTACGCGATCACGTCGGCCTCGCCGATGACCTGGACGGCCCGTACGGTCATCAGGTTCGGGTCGCCGGGGCCGAGCCCGACGCCGTAGAGCCGGCCCGTGCCGACGGCCTCGCCGCCCGTCATCACTCTTCCTCGCTGGCGATGGCGTTGAGCGCGGCGGCGGCTATCGCGCTGCCCCCGCGCCGGCCGCGCACGATCAGGTGCTCCAGCCCCGACGCGTGCTCGGCCAGGGCCTCCTTGGACTCGGCCGCGCCGATGAAGCCGACGGGGACGCCGATGACGGCGGCGGGGCGCGGCGCGCCCTCCTCGACCATCTCCAGCAGCCGGAACAGGGCGGTGGGCGCGTTGCCGACCGCGACGACGGCCCCCTCCATCCGGTCCCGCCACAGCTCCAGGGCGGCCGCGCTGCGGGTGGTCCCCATCTTCGCGGCCAGCTCCGGCACGGAGGGGTCGGACAGGGTGCACACCACGTCGTTGCCGGCGGGCAGCCGCTTGCGGGTGACCCCGCTCGCCACCATCGCCACGTCGCACAGGATGGGCGCGCCCGAACGCAGCGCCGCGCGGGCGTCGGCCACGACGCGGGGCGAGAAGGCGAGATCGCGTACGAGGTCGACCATGCCGCAGGCGTGGATCATCCGGACGGCGACCTGGCTCACGTCGGCGGGCAGCCCGGCCAGATCCGCCTCCGCGCGGATGGTGGCGAAGGACTGGCGGTAGATCGCCGGTCCGTCCTTCTCGTACTGGTGCACAGTGCTGTCGCTTTCTTCTGCCGATACGTCTGCTACTACGGGAGGTCGAGCGGTGGGTCAGGCGCGGGCCGCGGCCACCGCCGCCGCGAGCGCGGCCGGGTCGTCCCCGACCGTGCGCGCGGGCTCGCGCCGCTCCCCCCGCACGTGGGAGATCCGGTGCCCGTCGGGGGTGGCGACCACGTCGATCCACTCCCCGTGCGGGTGACCGCAGCGGCGTTCGCACCCGGACCAGTACACAGGTAGCCGTCCGACCGGTCCGACAGCGGCCCCCGCCTGGGCCCGCACGTCGGCCAGCGACCGGGCGCAGCCGGGCCGCCCGACGCAGGCCCCGACCCCGGCCCAGGGGGAGTCGGGCCCGGTGACGAGACCGGCCTCGCCCAGCTCGCGCAGCGCCCGATCCGCGGCCGGTCCGCCGGGGGCGGGGACGACGACGCCGCGCCACGGGGTGAGCCGCAGTCCGCCGCCGTGGCGCCGGGCGGTCGCGGTGAGCAACCGCCACTGGCGGGGGCGCAGCCGCCCGAGCGGTACGCCGACGGCGAGCGCGCCCGTGTTCCCGTCCGTCCCGGTCACCGGGCCCGGCCGCGGGGCGGCGGCCGTACGCGGGCGGGGCCGGTGGAGCGCCGGGCCCACCGCCCCGGCGCTCCGGGCGGCCCGCGCGGGCAGGGCGGCGCGTACGTCGTCGGGCAGGTCCTTCACGCGCCAGGCGCCCCAGGGGCGGGCGGCGTCGAGGAACGCCTCGGCGGCCAGGAGCGCGGCGCGCGGCCCCTCGTCGGCGGGCACCGGGAACACCGCGTCGCCGCCGCCGACCCGCAGCAGGGCGTCCGGGCCAGCCGCGATCAGGGTCACGTCCGCGCCGAGGGCGTCCACGTCCCCGCGCCCGTCGTCGAGGGCGAAGAGGAAGCGGCCGGAGAGGGCGGCGGCGGGGGCGCTCGCGCACACCAGCCCGTCCAGCGCGGTCAGCCACCGCCCGAGCGCGGGCGACCCGTCGAGCCCGGCGAGCGGCGACGCCACGATGTTGCGGGCCCGTTCGTGCGCGGCGGACGGCAGCAGCCCGGCGTCCGCGAGCAGTCGGGCCGGCTCCGCCCCGCAGTCCGCGTCGAGGCCGCGCAGTTGGACGTTGCCCCTGGAGGTGAGGTGCAGCTCGCCGTCCCCGAAGCGGTCGGCCACCGCCAGCAGCGCGTCCGCCTGTCCGGGGTCCAGCACCCCGCCGGGGATGCGCACCCGCGCCAGCGCCCCGTCGTCCGCCCGGTGCAGCCGCAGCGTGCCCGGACAGGCGTCCCCGCCGGTGCGGGGGGCGGCGGCGCCCGCGGCGCGGGGCGTGGGGGCGGAATCAGGCATGGCGGCGAGCATACCGACCGCCCTCAGCGGCGCGGGTGGCCGTGCGGGGGAGCGGCCGGGGCACGTCCGAAAAGGGCCGCTGGCCGATCGCGGAGCGGGGGCGCGGGAGCGGCGCACCTGCAGTTCTCCGTGAGAGCGCCCGCCGGTGGCTGGTCGCGGGAGCACGCCAAGGCGCCGGAGGAGGCGGGAGTGCGGCCTGCCCCGCACGTTCCGGCGGGTGCCGTCGTGGTGAAAGCGAAGCGGGTTCGTTCCGGGCAGGCCAGTCCCTGACGTCCTTTTCTGACGTCATCCATGCGACTCACCGTGTACCGATGCAGATCATTGTTTTGTGTAAGACGTGTGGTGTTACGGATTCCGTCTTTTTCGGGCGCGTGGTTGAGGCATCTCCATGGAGATCTAAACGGGTGAGGGATCGGGTTCATCTGTCTGGAAGCTGCACGCGATGAACGAGATGCGAATTGGCCGGTAGTTGATTGTTCCTCAGCCTCCATCGTGATTATCTGCGGTGGGTGGTTGTGCGATGTCCCTAAGTCCCACTGACTATCGACTCGAGAGGTGCGGTCATGCATGACTCGCTTCGTAAGATCTCCCTTGCCGTCAGTGTCACAGGCGTGGTGGCACTTGGTGCGCCGCAGACGGCGATGGCAACCCCGGGGGAGCCCGGTCCCACGCCGGCTGTCGTCCCCTCGACTGCCCCTCCAGGCGGTGGGTTGAGCCTGGAGAACTCGGGCTCCCGTATTCCGGTTGAGACGCTGGGGTCCGAGGCGGTGTGCGTCTTTACGACCAATGGCGACCACGTCCATGTCTCGTCGTCCGCCTTCGAAGCGTCGGGGCATGGCTGGTGGATCAACGGTGATTGCGCCACTTCGACGGCTGTCGTCACGGTGCAACTGCAGGAGTACTACAGTGACGGTGGCTGGCGGAACAAGGGAACGGTGGGCAAGTCGACGGTGAGATCCGGCGGCGGCGCCGGTAACCGGGCGACCGGGCGAGGGGGATGCGACAGCCGCGACGCCACGAGTTGGCGCAGCGTCGTCGATGTGGACCTTATCGGCGTCGCCGACGATCCGGGCAAGCTCACCACACCCACGCGCACGATCAACTGCCGACGGAATTGAGCGCCATGCACGACAGCACCATGTACGCGGCCCTGTTCGGCGAGCTGACCCCGCATCCGTGGCGCGACCCGGCCGCCGGCTCCTCCGACGCCTACAGCCTGTTCGTCGCGCGGGCGTCCGCGATGGGATGGCTCGCCTCCGAGAGGGAGGACGGGTCCAGCGGGCTCTGGGGCATGAACGACGCCGGGCAGGGCCCAGGCTCACACTCCGGAGCGCCGTCGCGCATCGCCTGGTTCCAGGTGTCGTCGGCCGAGCGGGTCGCCGGCGTCGGGCGGCCGTTGCCGGTGCAGGCGTTCCTCGCCTGCGCGGGTGACACCGTGGCGCGCATCGGCACTCCGCGCCTGCGGGCGGTCCAGGCGCTGCTGCCTGTGCAATGCCTCGACGGGGCTTCGCGGGTGGACGCCGTGATGGCCCTGCTCCAGGACGCCGGCTGGTTCGCCGACGGTGACCCGCGTCGAAGGACGCAGGTGCGGGTCACGTTGGACAGCGGGCAGGTCCCGTCCATCCCGTCAGCGGCGGCGGACATCGCCGAGCGGACGAGGGAACTCGACCAGGACGTCTTCTCGTGCCACTCGATCTCCTCGGCGGCCGAGGCGGCCCCCGAGCTGGAACCCGCCATCACCGACGAGCTGTGGGCGGGGCCCGCGCACCACCGGGCCACCTTGCACGGCACCCTCGCCGAGTGGTCGTCGGCCGCGGTCGGATGGCTGGCCGCCTTCCTCGCCGAGGCGAGTCATCGGAACGGTGTCACCACCCCGTTGCTGCTCACGGTCCGGCGATCCGACCGGCCGGACGCGGACGCCCATCAGGAAGCGTCCGAGCGGTCCGGCACGGGGCGCGAGGGCGGTGAGCGGAGCGACCCCCGGGCGCCCTGAGCGCCCCCGCCGGGGCGGTCCCGAGGTCACACTGTCGGCGCGGTGGTAGAGCCGCCCCGGCGATCCCCGCCCCGGCGATCCCCGCCCCGGCGATCCCCGCCCCGGCGATCCCCGCCCCGGCGATCCCCGCCCCGGCGATCCCCGCCCTCGCGCCCCGGTGACCCGGCGACCCCCGCGTGATCACCGCCGCACCCACGCCCCCTGCCCCCGCCGAGGGCCCGGCGCTTAGGATGCAGGCGGTGGTCCGTTCAGGCCGCCATCGCCAGACGGCGACAGGGGAGGAAGCCCGGTGAGATTCCGGCGCGGTCCCGCCACTGTGAGCCCGGCCGCCAGCACCGGCCGGGCGAGTCAGGAACTCCCTTCCCCGCGCGCCCGGCTCCGGCCGGGCGGGGAAACCCCTCCGACACCGCCCGGGGCGTGGACACCCCGAGGAAGGCCTGACGCAGCATGATCCTGCTCCTGTCGACGTCCGACACCGACCTCCTGAGCGCCCGCGCCTGCGAGGGACCCGTCAGCTACCGGTACGCCAACCCCTCCCGCCTCTCCCTCGACGGCCTCCCGGAGCTGCTGGACGGCGTCGACCTCGTCGTCGTCCGCCTCCTCGGCGGCGTACGGGCGTGGCAGGAAGGGCTCGACCAGGTCCTGGCGACGGGCCGCCCGGTCGTCGTGCTCACCGGCGAGCAGGCCCCGGACGCCCAGTTGATGGCCGCGTCCACCGTGCCGATCGGGATCGCGGCCGAGGCGCACGCCTACCTCGCGCACGGCGGTCCCGCCAACCTGGAGCAGTTGGCCCGCTTCCTCTCCGACACCGTGCTGCTGACCGGCCACGGCTTCGAGCCGCCCGCCGCCGCGCCCGCGTGGGGCCCGCTGGAGCGCGCCGCCCGCGAGCTGCCCGAGGGCGCGCCGACCGTCGCCGTCCTCTACTACCGCGCCCACCACATGAGCGGCAACACCGCGTTCGTCGACGCGCTGTGCACCGCCGTGGAGGACGCGGGCGGCCGGCCGCTCCCGCTGTACGTGGCGTCCCTGCGCGCCCCCGACGCCGCGCTGATCGACGCGCTGCGCGCCGCCGACGCCATCGTGACCACCGTCCTCGCGGCGGGCGGCACCCGGCCCGCCGAGGCGTCGGCCGGCGGCGACGACGAGTCGTGGGACGCGGGCGCGCTGACCGGGCTGGACGTCCCGGTCCTCCAGGCGCTCTGCCTGACCAGCCCGCGCGCCGCGTGGGAGGAGAACGACGAGGGCGTCTCCCCGCTGGACGCGGCGACCCAGATCGCGGTGCCGGAGTTCGACGGGCGGCTCATCACGGTGCCGTTCTCGTTCAAGGAGATCGACGAGGACGGCCTGCCCGCGTACGTCGCCGACCCCGAGCGCGCCGCGCGGGTCGCCGGGATCGCCGTACGCCACGCGAGGCTGCGGACCATCCCGAACGCCGAGAAGCGGATCGCGCTCGTGCTGTCCGCGTACCCGACCAAGCACTCCCGCATCGGGAACGCGGTCGGCCTCGACACCCCGGCCAGCGCGGTGGCCCTGCTGCGCCGACTGCGCGCCGAGGGGTACGACTTCGGGCCCGAGGAGGACATCCCCGGGCTGGTCTCCGGCGACGGCGACGAGCTGATCTACGCGCTGATCGAGGCGGGCGGCCATGACCAGGAGTGGCTGACCGAGGAGCAGTTGGCCCGCAACCCGGTCCGCATCCCGGCCGCCGACTACCGCCGCTGGTTCGCCACGCTCCCCGAGGAGCTGCGCCTGTCGGTGGAGCGGCACTGGGGCCCGGCGCCGGGCGAGATGTTCGTGGACCGGTCCGCGAACCCGGAGGGCGACATCGTCCTCGCGGCCCTGCGGCGCGGGAATCTCCTCCTGCTCATCCAGCCGCCGCGCGGCTTCGGCGAGAACCCGATCGCGATCTACCACGACCCCGACCTGCCGCCCTCGCACCACTACCTGGCGGCCTACCGCTGGATCGCCGCGTCCGCCGACGACAACGGTTTCGGCGCGGACGCCATGATCCACCTGGGCAAGCACGGCAACCTGGAGTGGCTGCCGGGCAAGAACGCGGGGCTCTCCGCCGCCTGCGGCCCCGACGCGGCCCTCGGCGACCTGCCGCTCGTCTACCCGTTCCTGGTGAACGACCCCGGTGAGGGCACGCAGGCCAAGCGCCGCGTCCACGCCACGCTGATCGACCACCTGGTGCCGCCGATGGCCCGCGCCGACAGCTACGGCGACATCGCCCGGCTGGAGCAACTCCTCGACGAGCACGCGCAGATCGCCGCCATGGACCCGGCGAAGCTGCCCGCGGTCCGGGCGCAGATCTGGACGCTGATCCAGGCCGCGAAGCTCGACCACGACCTCGGGGTGGAGGACCGCCCGGAGGACGAGGGCTTCGACGACTTCATCATGCATCTCGACGGCTGGCTCTGCGAGATCAAGGACGTCCAGATCCGCGACGGCCTCCACGTGCTGGGCAACGCCCCGGCCGGGAACGACCGGGTCAACCTGGTGCTGGCGGTGCTGCGCGCCCGCCAGATCTGGGGCGGCACGACGTCCCTGCCGGGTCTGCGCGAGGCCCTGGGCCTCGACGAGTCGGCGGCGACCCGCACCGACGCGGACGCGGTCGAGGAGCAGGCGCGCGGACTCGTCCAGGCGATGGACGACGCGGAGTGGGACCCGGCCGCCGTCGCCCGTGTCGCCGCCGGGCTGCCGGAGGCGGTGGCCGACATCCTCGCCTTCGCGGCCACCGAGGTCGTGCCGCGCATGGCCCGCACGACCGACGAACTGACGCACACGGTCCACGCGTTGAACGGCGGCTTCGTCCCGGCGGGCCCGTCCGGGTCGCCGCTGCGCGGACTGGTCAACGTGCTGCCGACCGGCCGCAACTTCTACTCCGTCGACCCCAAGGCCGTCCCCTCCAAGCTCGCCTGGGAGACCGGCCAGGCGCTCGCCGACTCGCTGCTGACCCGCTACCGCACCGACAACGGCGACTGGCCCACCTCGGTCGGCCTCTCCCTGTGGGGCACCAGCGCGATGCGCACGGCGGGCGACGACATCGCGGAGGCGTTCGCGCTGCTCGGCATCCGCCCGGTCTGGGACGACGCCTCGCGCCGCGTCACCGGCCTGGAGGCCATCCCGTACGAGGAGTTGGGCCGCCCCCGGATCGACGTCACGCTCCGCATCTCCGGCTTCTTCCGCGACGCGTTCCCGCACACGGTCGGGCTGCTCGACGACGCGGTGCGGCTGGCCGCCTCGCTGGACGAGCCCGCCGAGCAGAACTACGTACGGGCGCACACCCAGGCCGACCTGGCCGAGCACGGCGACGAACGCCGGGCCACCACCCGCATCTTCGGCTCCCGCCCCGGCACCTACGGCGCGGGCCTCCTCCAGCTCATCGACTCCCGCGACTGGCGCACCGACGCCGACCTCGCGGAGGTCTACTCGGTGTGGGGCGGTTACGCCTACGGGCGCGAGCTGAACGGCCGCCCGGCCCGCGCGGAGATGGAGAGCGCCTACAAGCGCATCGAGGTCGCCGCGAAGAACACCGACACCCGCGAGCACGACATCGCGGACTCCGACGACTACTTCCAGTACCACGGCGGCATGGTGGCCACCGTGCGCGCGCTCAAGGGCCGGGCCCCGGAGGCGTACATCGGGGACTCCACCCGGCCCGAGACGGTCCGCACCCGCACCCTCGTCGAGGAGACGTCCCGCGTCTTCCGCGCCCGCGTCGTCAACCCGAAGTGGATCGGGGCGATGCGCCGCCACGGCTACAAGGGCGCGTTCGAGCTGGCGGCCACGGTGGACTACCTCTTCGGGTACGACGCCACGACCGGCGTCGTCGCCGACTGGATGTACGACAAGCTCACCGAGGCGTACGTGCTGGACCCGGAGAACCGCCAGTTCCTCCAGGAGGCCAACCCCTGGGCGCTGCACGGCATCGCCGAACGCCTGCTGGAGGCCGAGTCGCGCGGCATGTGGGCCAAGCCGGACCCGGCGGTCCTGGACGCGCTGCGCCAGGTCTACCTGGAGACGGAGGGCAACCTGGAGGGCGAGGGCTGAGGGGACCGCCCGGCCCGCCCGTACCGATCTGCGCCCGGCCCCTTCCCCGACGCGCCCCCGCCCGGCACCATCACGGCCATGGGGACGACGGGGCAGGGGCACGGGAACGGCAACGGCGCCGAGGCCGACAGACCGTCGGCGGCGGGCCGTTCGGCTGCGGCGACGGTGGCGGCCGCTCTGCGCCTCGTGGGCTCGGCGACGCTGATCGGGGCGGCGCTCGCCGCCCTGGTGGTCGGGGTGATCCTGGAGGAGCCGCCCGTCTTCCTCGCCGGGGGCGGTGCGCTGCTGCTCCTGGTCGCGGCCGCCGCCCTCGTCGAGCGGCTGCGGTCGGCGCGTCGGCGGCCGCCGCCGGCCACCCGGACCGCCCTCGCCCGGATCGAGGACCTGCGGGCGACGAGCGGTGAATCGGCCGACGTCCCGGTCACGTTCCGGCTGACCGTCGCCCCGGACGACCGCCCGGCGTACCGGGTGAGGATCGACGACTGCATCAACCTGGTCGACCTCCCCGCCTACCGGCCGCGCGGCACCGCCGTCGTGGAGTACCGCCCGGACGAGCCCTGGAACGTGCGGATCGTCACCCGCCCGAGCCCGGAGTGGAGCCGCCGGGCCGAGCGGGCCGAGATCGACCCGGCCCCGGAGTCCGCGCTCGTGAAGGACCCGGACCCCGGCGAGGGCTCCTGGTGCGTGCTGACGCTGGCCGCCGTCCTGGCGGGTGCGGCGCTGGTCGTCCTCCTCTTCCGCGTCGAGCTGTTCGCCCAGGACGGGGTAGCCCCGGACAAGAGGCCGTCCGCCTCCGCCTCCACCGGATCCTCCCGCACGTTCTCGACGTCCACCACGGTCACGGGGCCCTCGTCCTCGCTCCTCGGTCTCGGCCGGATGCGGCTGACCGCGCTGGAGCTGGAGGCCCGCGTGGGCACCGCCGACGTCACCGTGCTCACCATCGAGGACCACCGCATGGCGGTCCGCGGCGACACGACCCGCCCGGCCTCCGGGACGATCCACCTCCAGACCCTCGCGTACGAACTCTTCCCCGCCCTCGTCGAGGAGGCCCGGACCACCCTGGGCGTCCGCTCCCCCCGGAGCTGGCGCATCGACGTCACCCCCGGCGCCGCACCCGGCGGGGGCCCCCGCGTCCGCGTCACGGTCACCGGCCGCGAGGGCGCCGCCCACCTGGACGCGGACGCGACGGCCCGGATCGTGGACCGGCGGCCGGTGGGGAAGGCGGGCTGAACGGGTCGGGGGCGACGGCGGGGGGCGGCCGGGGGCGGCCCGTCGCCGGGGGCCGACCGGGCCGCTCCGGTCCCGGTGGCGGTCCGTGGGCACCGCGCTGACCGGTGGGGGCAGCGGCCGGGAGGGGCGGGGCGCACGGGCGGTGGCGCACGGTCACGGGCGGGCGGCCTGTTCGGCGGGGACTCGGGTTCGGCCCCCGGCGGGTGGGCCGGCCCCCCCCGGCGGGTGGGCCGGCCGCCGGAACGCGACCGGCTCCGGGACTGGACGTCCCGGAGCCGGCGGTGTTCTACGAAGGAGCGGTGATCAGTTGGCGTCCACCAGCTCGTGCGCGGGGACCGTCACCGTGCGGGCGCCCTTCGTGCCGCCGAGGACGACCTTGCGCAGCGCGCTGTTGTTGGTGGTGCTGGTCTCCTTGAGGCGGTTCTCCGGGTTGGCGAGGACCTGGATGTAGTAGGTGCCGTTGGGCAGGTCCGTGATGTCGAACGACTGGCCCGGCAGGTCCTGGGTGTAGGTGTCACCGGACCCGACGTCGAGCACCTCGCGGACGGAGATCGAGTTCTCCTGGCCGCAGGCGGTGGAGAGGTCGGTGTTGCCGGGGTGCCAGTTGGCGTTCTTCACCGTGTAGTCGACGGCGTCGGTGTTGGCCAGGCAGAAGGCCTCCTTGCCGCTGCGGACGGTCTCCTTCTTGTCGGCCTTCAGCAGCCGGTAGCTGGCGAAGTCCGTGAAGTGCCAGTGCTCGTGGCCGGGGCGCGGGTCCCACTCCATGGTGCCGGTCGGGGTGTAGCCGACCTGGTTGCCCTTGGCGTCGTAGAAGTACTGGTAGGCGTCCATCAGCTCCTTGCCGGGCGTGCGGAAGCCGTCGACGACGAGCTTGGCCGGGCCCGCGTTCCACACGTTGGCGCTGAACGCGAGGTAGTCCTTGCCGGGCACCTCCTCGTAGCCGTCGCTGACGGTGATGCCGTACGCGGGCAGCGAGCGCAGGTCGGGCTTGGGCACGTCCGGCACGACCGCCTTGCCGGTGGGCCGGTAGGCGTTCGGCCGTACGCCGGGGGCCTGGCGCGAGCCGTCGGTCTGCCCGGAGCGGTCGCCGATCCGGGCCGCGGAGAACGCCTGCTTGCCGGCGCTCTCCTTCTTGAGCGCCCAGGGCAGCGCGGGCGGCGCCGCCGGGTAGGGGCCGTGTCCGGCGTTGTACGTGGGACCGGCGCCGTTCGTCGCGGTGGCCGGGGCCTCGGACCGGGCGGTCATGCCGTGCCCGGCGTGGCCGCCGTGCCCGGAGGCAGCGGCGCCGTGGCCGGCGTGCGCGCTCCTGGCGGAAGCGGCGACGCCTTCGCCCCCTTCCCAACTGCGCTCGCGCACGGTGACCTTGACGGTCTGCGTCGTGTCGGCGATGCCGAAGAGGTCGCGGTACTTCTTGTTCACGCCGATCTTGGCGGTGTAGCTCCCGACGGGGAGCTGGACCGGCTTGGAGTAGTACCCGGCGTAGGTGTTGGACGCCCAGCCGTTCTCGACGCCCCACACGGAGCCGAGGGTGAAGGGGTTCACCGGGCAGCTCTGCGGATACTTCGAGTTGGCGGGCGCGTCCGGCCGGACCCGCCCGGAGGCGTTGTTCGGGCAGAACGGCTCGGACTTGGTCAGCACCGTCTTGCCGGCCGCGTCGGTGAGGGTGATCTTCGCGAAGTCCGGAAGCCCGGAGAAGTCCTTGACGAGCCCCGCGGGAAGCGGCTTCGCCACGGTCTTGCCGCCGTCCCGGAGGATCTGGGAGGCGATGACCGGGTCCTTGTAGGACTTACGGGTCACCTTCAGCTCGAAGGCCCCGTTCTCGGAGGTGAGGTACGTGCCGAGGTCCAGGTAGACGCCGGGGTCCTCCTTCCACGAGTCGAGCGTCACGGTGGCGGAGGCGGCGATCAGGCTGAGCTTCGGCGTGGCCTCGGCCGTCTTGGCGTCGGGCGCGGCGGCGACGACGCCGGCCGTCACGGCGATGGCCGAGGCGACGGCGATGGCGGGCCGGGTCAGGCGTTTGGTGGAGACCTGCTGGGGTCGGGTCATCGTTCCTCGTACTTCCGGTTTCCGAGTGCGTGATGGTGCGTGGAACGTCCAGCCCGCCCGAACTCCCCTGTGGCCGCGCTGTGTCCGCCCTGTGAGAGGCGGAGGGGGACGCCGGAGGTTGTCTGCCTCGCCCGGATGCCCCGTGGTTGTCCGAAAACAACCCGCTGCGCGCCGGGGCCGGTTGGGGGGAAAATCCGCATGGGTCCGGGCGAGTGGGGCGGCGAGGGGTGTGCGGGGGCGGGGGTGGGGTGGCTTGATTCGTATGGATGCCCACGCGAGAGAGCTTCGGTGCGCGGTAGTCGCAGTCGGCCACAATGGCGGTACCGACGAGCCCGGTTGGAAGTGCTCGACCCGTTGGGATCGAGGTCGCGCACCCGTGAGTTCCGACTCCCCTCCGCAGGCGGATCCGATGAGCGCCCTCGCGGACGGGGGAAGGCGCCCCATGACCCAGACGATCGGTGCTCCGACCGTTCCCGCCCGGACGGACGACGGATCCGGCAGCCCCGGCCCACCGCGGGCCGGGGCTGCCGACTGATCGGGCGGGCAGGCGGCGGTCCTGCCAGAGGAGCCTGTGCCCCCTGCGGCGGTCAGCGAGTGACGGCCACGAGCACAGCCATCAGCGCCACCATCGTCGCGACACCGCTCACCGCCGTTTGCACCGGTGCCGTCAGCGTGGGACGCGACAGCACCAGTGCGCCGAGCGCGGCGGCCAGGAGCAGTGTCAGGACGGTGACCACGACGACGAGCACGAGCGGGATCAGGGTCATGGGGAGACATCCTTCGATGAGTGGTGCGACCCCACGTACGGAGCTGGACGCATGGCCCTGCCCCTTCCGTGGACTGTGGGGGTCCCCGACAGCACGGTGAGAATGAGGGAGGCGGGGGTTAGCGCCGCAACCCCTGCCTGACCTGCGGCTTCTCTGTTCGGTAGACCATGAACCCCTAGGGGGCGTCCGACCCTGGGCGGCGCCCGCCCACCCTCACCTCCGGAGCCTCTGCGCGGAGGTCGGCCGTACTCCAGCCGCTGCCGGTGGTCGATCGACGTCGTCGGTGGCAGCGGGCCGCGGGTCCCTCCGACGCGAGCGCTCCCGGTGCGAGCCTCCGTTTCCGTCGGTTCCGCGTATCGCCCCCTGGTGCCGGTCGGCGGCGAGCGAGGGGGTTCGGCATGGCCCGAGGATTCCGCGAACGGGTGTGCAGAAGGAGGAAACATGAAACTCACCTTTGCCCGGCAGAACGCCGTCCTGCCGTGCCAGACTCTTCACAGAGGCGGCCGGGGCAATTCTTCGGCCCGGATCGGCGAGAAAGGTGGGGGCATGGACGTCCCATTACGTTTCGGTGCGGAGCTGCGTCGGTTGCGTGAGGGCGCGGGCATGACGCTGCAGCAGTTGTCCGACATCACGAGTTACAGCAAAGGGCACCTTTCGAAGATCGAGCGCGGCGCCAATCCCCCCACCCTGAGCCTGGCACGGAGCTGCGATGTCCATTTCCGTGCCGGTGGGCGCTTGCGCAGGGCGTACGCGGCAGAGGTCGAGGCCGCGGGAAGCGCGTCGAAGCCCGCGCGTCGGAGGGTGATCACCACGGGTGTCGGCTCCTTGCTCGCCGCCCGCCTGGTGGACGGCGCGGTGGCCGGGCAGGGGGATGAGGATGGCGTACCGCCGGTCGAGCTTTTCCAGAACCAGCTCCACCAGATGAAGCAGTTGGGGCAGACCCTGGCCCCCTCCGCCGTACTGCCCATTCTGCGCTCGCAGGCGGCGAACGTGATGGCGCTGGCTTCCCGGACCACGGGCGCTTCGCGTACCGGCCTGTTCGTCACGGCATCCCGTTTCGCCGAGTACATCGGGTGGGTGGCACAGGAGAGCGGTGACGAGACCGCGGCGCTGAACGCCACGGCCGAGGCGGTCGAGCTGGCACGTGCCGGCGGCGACGCGGAACTGGCGGACTACGCGCTGGTCCGCCGCGCGCTCGTCACCTACTACCACGGGGACGCGCTCCGGACCATCGCGCTGGCCCAGCAGGCGCAACGCAGTGCGGCGTCCCCCAGGATCAGGGGCCTGGCCGCGCAGCGGGAGGCCCAGGGGCACGCGCTCACCGGGGACGAGAGGTCCTGCGGGCGAGCGCTCGACCGGGCACGCGCTCTCCTCACCGACACCGCGGACGTATCGGGCGGGCCGGTGCTCGGCACCACGCAGTTGACCGATCCCGCCGCGATGGTGTCCGGCTGGTGCCTGTACGACCTGGGCCGCCCCCGGCAGGCGGCGGAGGTGCTGGAAAGGGAATGCCGCCGCATCGCGCCGCACGCCTTGAACACGCGTGCTCGGTATGGGCTCCGACACGCCTTGGCGCTGGCCGCCTCGGGCGAGGTCGAGCGGTCCTGTGAAACGGCGCGCGAACTCCTGGCGTTCATGAGCGTGATCTCCTCGGCCACCGTGCGTACGGACGTACGCCGGCTGGACCGCGAATGGTCGCGGTTCCGCGGGAACCCCATGGTGCGCGGACTGCGACCCGCGCTCGCCAACGTTCTGAACGCGGGTAACTGACAGCCGTTTCCCGCCATACGGATATCGGCTCCTTATCGCCTTGCCCTTCTTCGGTGTGCCGGTTTTACCTGCGGCCTCGAATCGATCCCCTGTGCCCTCTTTCTGAAGGCGCCCCTCGGTCTGTCCAGGCGGCGACCTGTCGTACCCATTCCCGGCTGCGACACACCACACAGAACGGAGTTCACCATGCCCTTGATTTTCGTCAATTACCGCACCCATGACGAGGAGGCGACCGCCACTCTCGTGGAGAGGGAGCTGTCCAGGGTGTTCGGCACCGACAACGTATTCCGGGCGAGCAAGTCCATCGGGCCCGGAAGGCGGTTCCCGCAGGAACTGCTCACCGCCGTCCGGCGCAGCAGCGTGCTGTTGGCGGTGATGGGCCCGCGGTGGCTGGAGGCCGGGGCCGACGGACAAAGCCCGCTGGAAAGCGAGGACGACTGGACCCGGCGTGAGATCCACGAAGCGCTGGAAACCGGGGCCATCGTCGTTCCCCTGCTGGTGGGAGGGGCGAAGAGGCTCCAACCCGAGGACCTTCCCGCGGAGATCGGCGATCTCGCCGAGTGCCAGTACCGGCGGCTCAGCCACCGGAACGTGGAGGCGGACCTGCTGGGGCTGATCGACGACCTCGTGAAGCTGTCGCCCGAGCTGGCGGCTGCCGCTCGCAGCAACGGCTACCGGTCTCCCTCGTCCCCGGCGAACGACGTCCGGGACGGAGGGTCGGACGAGACCGGAGGCGCCCGTGAGAGGGCGAACGTGATCAATCACCGCCAGCGCGGAGGCATCGGCAATCTCAACGGCGGCTTCTCCGGCACCTTCGTCAGCGAGCCGCAGGGACCGATCCACACGGGTAGCGGGCACCTCTACCAGGCGCGCGAGCAGTACCTGGGCCCGAACATCTCCAGTGGCGGCGGTGCGGTGAACTACGCCGCGGACAACCGCGGGGACGTCCAGCAGAGCGCGGACCGGCACGGGCGACCAGTGGACGGGCGACCTTGACCGGACCGGGCCCCACCTCGATCGACAACCCGCGAGGGCCCCTGCACAGCGGCAGCGGCAACCAGTACAACCTTTGGGGGATGGGGCTCAACGGGCCGCTGACCAGAACGGGCGTCTCCCGTGTGGAGATCGTGCGGGAGCACCGGCTCCGCCTCAGCCAATGCTTCGTGTGGCCCCGCGGCTACCGCCGGGCCGCCGAACGGCTGACGGAGCCCGGCGGCGTCGTGATCCTCAAGGGCGCCCCCGGAGTCGGCCGGCGTGCGACGGCGAAGATGCTGCTCGGGGAGACATCGGGGCCCGGCGGCCGGATCGAGGAGCTGCCGGCGAAGCTGGAGGAGGGCGCCCCGGACCCGACGCCGGAGGACCGCTACCTGCTCGATCTCTCGCACGTGGGAGACGGTGAATACCCAGCCGCCCAGCGGGTTCTCATGCGGTACCGGTCGCTCGTCGAGGGGTGCGGTGCGCGCATGGTCGTCGTGGTGCCGGCCGGCCTGGACCGGATGCTCGACGCGGAGCTCACCGTTCTGGTGGTCGGGATCGAACGTCCCCGCGGGCGAGCCGTCTTCAGCAGGCACCTCCGAGCGCGCGGCGTGCCCTTCACCTATGAACAGCTCGGGACCGATGAACTGTCCCACCTGTTCGCCGCCGCTCCGATGGAGGATCTGGACCGCTTGGCGGATCTGGTGGCGGAGGCGCGGGACAGCGCCCGGTACGGCACGGATTTCGTGCACTGGCGGGACGAGGCCGTAACAGCCGCCACCAACTGGCGGCAGGAGGTGTCGGGCCAGTTGCGCGAGCACCGGGGCCTTCCGGAGCGGGCGTTGCTGCTCGCGGCCGCCATGACGAGCGGAGCGTCCGCCGAGACGGTCCAGAGCGCCGCTCACAGCCTGTGGGAGGTACTGCGGCTGCCGAAGGACGAGACACCGCGGTTGGCACGGGAGGGCCTCGACGAACAGCTCAAGCGACTGTCCCTGATCAGGGAGGGCGACGGCCGGGTGCGCTTCGCCAGGCTCGCCTACGACGGTGCGGTCAGACGTCACTTCTGGGAGAACTTCCCCGATCTCCGCGAGGGCTTCCGGGACTGGGTGGGGCACTGTGTGGACCTGCCGGGCTTCACGTCGGAGGACCGCAACCGCCTCGTCGGCCGCTTGGCCGAACAGGCGCTGTCGGTCGGCCGGCCCGACGACCTGTTCCACCTCGCCGAACTGTGGACCCGGCCCGCGGCGGGCGGGCGGCTCAGCGCCGCCGCCGCGACGGCGCTGGAACTCGGCCTCAACCACGAGCAGTACGGGTCGCGCTTCCGCTCCCGCATCTACCAGTGGGTGACGGGACCGCGGCTCGATCCCGACCTCGCACGGGTACTGGTGGGCGTCTGCCGGCACGTCATAGCCGTCACCCACCCCGAACAGGCCCTCGTACGCCTCCGCCACCTCGCGCTGCGGGGAGAGGAGGCCCACAGCGCGACGGAAGCCGCCCGCTCGGCCCTGCTGGAACTGGCCCGCGGAAACCCGCACCTGTACGAGCGGCTGGTCCAGCGCCTTCTGCCGGGATCGAGGCCCACGACACGGGGCCTGGGCGTCCTGCTGGCACTGGTGGACCCCGAGAACCTGCGGATCGAGCCTCCCTGGCCCGCCTTCACGCTGGCGTGGCGAGCGGTCTTGGTGGGGGCGCCGGCCGGTGAGTGGTCTCCGTCCGTAGGCCGCTGGCTCTCTCTGCTGGCACGGCAGCAGGCGAGCGACCAGGTCCTCGGCACC
This sequence comes from Streptomyces sp. NPDC041970, assembly GCF_055588985.1. Taxonomy (NCBI): domain Bacteria; kingdom Bacillati; phylum Actinomycetota; class Actinomycetes; order Kitasatosporales; family Streptomycetaceae; genus Streptomyces; species Streptomyces sp. NPDC041970. Next base: position 61,141 of record NZ_JBVJCD010000003.1, on the reverse strand, counting down.
CTGCTGCTCGCCTCCTCCGGTGACCGGGACCTGCTGAACCACCTGTACGTGATCACGTGCGACTGGGTCGACGACGCATGGTCCGCCGACCTCGACGGACAGGCGCGACACGAGGACCGGGTGGAGATAGCCGACCGGTTCTGCCGACACATCGACCGCGTACTGGGAATCGGAAGCTTCAGCTCCGGGCCTGGTCCGCGAGAGAACAGGGAAGGGATATGACCACCCACCACATCACCCGCCTCCTCTCAGCCGCCCTCCTGGCAGCGGTGCTGACGACCGGAGGCGTACTCGGTTGGCCGATCTGGCTGTGGTTCCTCCTGCCGGCGCTCCTCGCGGGCGTCGTCCTCCTCGACATGCACGTCCCGCGTACGGAGGGCGAGCGCTCGGCGCACGGCTTCGGGCCGGACGAGGCCGCCCCGGAGCCGCCTGCGGAACGCCCCTACCAGGAGACGTCGGTCGTCGTGGTGCCGGTCGAGAGCGCTGTGGCGGACTGCCCGTTCCTGTTCTCCGCCACGGTCTGCTGGAGGCTTGTGGAGGACCGCGTCTTTCCGCCGCACGGCAATCCGGCCGCCCTGGCCACGACGTCCGTCCTGCAACGGGTGCGGTGGATGACGGCGGCGGAACACCCCAGTCGCTGCACGCTTCTGGAGCACACGCTGGAAGGCGCCCTGGGCACCCCGCTCCGTGACGACGCGGGAACGGTCGAGGCTTTCGCCACGGACGTCCGACTCGCCCTCCGCCAGAAGGACCGGGAGCATCTGGAGGAGATGGACGGTCTGCGCAGGGCCGTGGGCGCCTGGGAGAGCCGTCGGCAGCACGAGCGCAATCTCCGTGAATACCTCGGCGACGACGTCCTGCGGAGTCCGGGCAGCGCGGTGGTGTGGTGGATGGCCCGCCACGAGGAGGAGATCGCACGCGCGGTTGAGATGATCGCGCCCCTGACCGTCCTGTCCGCCGCCGCGAACGATCAGGAGCTGCCGGAGGAGTACAGCGCATTGTTCCGGTCGCCGCCGGCTCCGGAAGAGGAGCAGGAGCCGGTGAGCGGGTTCGATCATCCGGAACCGGTGGAGGACGAGGCGCCGAGCAGCAGGCCGAGCGACCTCGGAGCGGAACGGGAGCCCACGCTGCACGACCGGCTCTCCGAGGTGATGGACCTCATGGGGTTTCCGGAGGACTCGGTCGACCGCCCGGCCTTCCTGCACCGCTTGGCGGGGATGCGTCGGGAAGCAGGTCAGCCGGAGGCCGAGGACCGCGGCCGCAGGGGTATGCGCGGAGAAGGGCCTGCGGGCGGGCCGCACCCTGGGCAGCCGTTCGAGGCACGGGCGCCGGAACCGGCACCGACCGCGGACGGGCCGCACCCAGGGCCTCTGTACGAGGACGAAAGGAGCGCCCACCGGTACGAGGGCACGCAGGCGCCGAGGACCGGAAGCTGGCAGGTCACGCCGGATGGCCTGGTGTCCGAACCGGACGAGCCGCCCGGCTCGGGATTCGCGGGCCCCGGACCGGACGGCTTCGGCACAGGTGGCGGCGGAGGAGGTGGGCGGTGAGCGCCTCCACGACGGCCTACGACGTCTTCCGTCGCGTGGGCAGATCTGTCGAGGAGCGGTACGCCGACTCGGTGCTGGAGTGCCGGAGCATCGGACCCCACTGCGGCGGGGCGGGCATCGCGGTGGGCGATCTGAGGGCCCGGACGCTTCACGGCGACCCTGCCGCCCCCGAACGTGCCACCGCTTGGCGCCACATCGCCTACCACCTGCAAGAGGGTGCGGTGGCCGGGGAGCCGGAGTGGGACCTGATCGCCGTGTGGCTGCTCGCCCCACGTCTGCGGACAGCGGCGTACACGATCGCTCGCCGTACCGGGGCGGAGCGTGCCGATGTCGCCTCCGCACTGCTGCTAGGGGTGCTGGAGGGGGTGCGGACCGTCGGCACGGCCATGTCGATCGGAGCGGAGCGGCATCTGATGGACACGGCGTTCGCCTTCGGGTGGCGAACCGGCCGCCGTTCCCCGCGAGAGACGCCGGTGGGCGAGTGGGCCGCGGTGAAAGAGGAGGCGGCGCCCCGGTCGGTGGCTCTGCCCGGCACCGTCGTACGCGTCACCTCGTTGTCCGGGACGCTCGCCCAACGGGTGCAGGGCGAACGCCTGGGCTCGTTGGCGTACCGGATGGGCCTTGTGGACCAGGTGCGCCACACACGGAGACGCGGGCGGCCCCGGCAGCACCCGCCGCGGGGTGGCGGCGGGTGGTGCTCACCGGTTGAGCAGCCGTGCCTGTTCGAGATGCGGAGGCCTGTCGATGAAGCGCCATCGTGACGAGTCCGTGCCCTTCTCCGTGATGTTCGGACTCCCTGCGGAAGTCGGGCTGAGCACCGCCGCACGAGCGCTGGACCTGAGCCCGAGCACGGCGTACAGGCGCGTCAGGAACGGCGATTTCCCCTGCCCCCTGGGAAGGGTCGGACGGCGATACGTGGTGCGGTTGCCGGATCTCCTGCGAGCACTCGGCATTCAGGACGTGAGGGTGCACCACGACGACTTCGAAGCGGGCGCGCGGTTCGCCGGGGGAGAGGACGACGTATGACCGGAAGGAAGTAGCCCGTCGAGTCGGGCAACGTCGAAGGGCCCCACCGCAAGCGGTGGGGCCCTTCGACGTATTGCCCGGTGAGAGCAATGGCGGAGGATACGAGATTCGAACTCGTGAGGGGTTGCCCCCAACACGCTTTCCAAGCGTGCGCCCTAGGCCACTAGGCGAATCCTCCGCCGCAAACAATACAAGACGTTGGAGGGTGCTCGCGAACATGTGCCCTCCAAGATCGTCCGCGGGGGCTTCCGGTCCTCCGCCGGGGCGCGGGCCGGGGTGGGCGGGTGGACCGGAGGGGGTGGGAGTCCGCTAAGGTGGGCGTCAGCCCCTCACGTGGCGCTATCTGACTGAACTCCCCCAGGGCCGGAAGGCAGCAAGGGTAGGTCGGCTCTGGCGGGTGCGTGGGGGGCCCTTTGCGTTCCGGGGGTGCTCGGCGGGCGGTGTGGGGCCGGTTGTCGGTGGGCCCCGATAACCTCGTAGATGTGTCGTCCCTTGCGCTGTACCGCCGCTACCGCCCCGAGTCGTTCGCCGAGGTCATCGGTCAGGAGCATGTCACTGACCCGCTCATGCAGGCCCTGCGGAACAACCGGGTCAATCACGCGTACCTGTTCAGCGGGCCGCGCGGCTGCGGGAAGACGACCAGCGCGCGCATCCTCGCCCGCTGCCTGAACTGCGAGCAGGGCCCCACACCCACCCCCTGCGGGGAGTGCCAGTCGTGCCAGGACCTCGCGCGCAACGGGCCGGGGTCCATCGACGTGATCGAGATCGACGCCGCGTCGCACGGAGGCGTGGACGACGCCCGTGACCTGCGCGAGAAGGCGTTCTTCGGGCCCGCCGCCAGCCGGTACAAGATCTACATCATCGACGAGGCGCACATGGTCACCCCGGCGGGCTTCAACGCCCTGCTGAAGGTGGTCGAGGAGCCGCCGGAGCACCTCAAGTTCATCTTCGCCACGACGGAGCCCGAGAAGGTCATCGGGACCATCCGCTCCCGGACGCACCACTACCCGTTCCGGCTGGTGCCGCCCGGCACCCTGCGCCAGTACCTCGCCGACGTCTGCGACCGGGAGAACAGCCCCGTCGAGGACGGCGTCCTGCCGCTCGTCGTGCGGGCCGGGGCCGGGTCCGTGCGTGACTCGATGTCGGTGATGGACCAGTTGCTGGCCGGCGCGGGCGACGACGGTGTGACGTACGCCATGGCGACCTCGCTCCTCGGGTACACCGACGGCTCGCTGCTCGACTCCATCGTCGACGCCTTCGCGGCGGGCGACGGGGCCGCCGCGTTCGAGGTCGTGGACCGGGTGATCGAGGGCGGCAACGACCCCCGCCGCTTCGTGGCCGACCTGCTGGAGCGCCTCCGCGACCTGGTGATCCTGGCCGCCGTGCCGGACGCCGGGGAGAAGGGGCTCATCGACGCCCCCGCCGACGTGGTCGAGCGGATGCAGGCCCAGGCGTCCGTCTTCGGCGCCGCCGAGCTGAGCCGCGCCGCCGACCTGGTCAACGAGGGGCTCACGGAGATGCGCGGCGCGACCTCGCCGCGCCTCCAGGTGGAGCTGATCTGCGCTCGGGTCCTGCTGCCCGCCGCCTTCGACGACGAGCGGTCGCTGCAGGCCCGGCTCGACCGGCTGGAGCGCGGGGCGTCGGCCGCCGCTGCCGCCTCGTTCGCGGCCCCGGCCCCCGCCCCGGCGGCTCCGACGGGGTACGTGCCGGGCCCGGAGGCCCACGCCCCCGCCGCCCCCGCGCGGAGCGAGACGCCCCCCGCCCCGCAGGCCCCCGCGCCCGCCGCCTACGCGCCCCCCACCGCCCCCGCGCCGCAGGCCCCCGCCCCGCAGGCACCGGCCGAGGCTCCCGGTCAGCGGCCCGGCTCCTGGCCGACCGCCGCCGGCGGCGAGCAGGCCCGTCGTCCCGGCGGCTGGCCCACCGCCTCCGCCCCCGGCAGCGGCCCGGCCCCCGCCGCCGCCCCCGCCCCGACGCCCCCCGCCACCCCGGCCCCGGCCGCCCCGGCCCCGGCCGCCCCCGTCGCGCCGGTCGCGCCCGAGGGGGGACAGAGCATGGCCCAGGGCGCCGCCCAGGTGCGGAACATGTGGCCCGACATCCTGGAGGCGGTCAAGAACCGGCGGCGCTTCACCTGGATCCTCCTCAGCCAGAACGCCCAGGTGACCGGCTTCGACGGGACCACCCTCCAGATCGGCTTCCTCAGCGCCGGAGCCCGCGACAACTTCGCCGGCAGCGGCAGCGAGGAGGTCCTGAAGCAGGCCCTCGCCGAGCGGTTCAACGCCCAGTGGCGCGTCGAGGCGGTCGTCGACCCCTCCGGCGGCGCGGGCGCGCCCCCGCAGTCCGGCGGCCGTCCCGCCCCGCAGTACCAGCCCGCCCCGGCCGCGCCCCCGGTCGCCTACGAGCCCCGCCCCGCGCACTCCGCCCCGCAGCACCCCGCCCCCCCGTCGCAGCCGCGCCAGGCGCCGGCGTCCCCGCAGGCGCCGCCCTCCTCCGCGCCGCCGCAGCACCGGGAGGCCGCGCCCGAGCCCCCGCCCGGTTCGTACGGGGCCGAGCCGCCCCGGTCCGTGGCGCCCGAGGACGACACCCCGGAGGCCGACGATCCGGATCTCGTCGACTCCGCGCTCTCCGGCCACGAGCTGATCGTCCGCGAGCTGGGCGCCACGGTGGTCGAGGAGTTCACCAACGAGCAGTGAGCGGCACGGCGGCAAGGAGCCCGTCCACGGACCGGCGGCCGTCGGGCCCGGCCGCGCCCGGCGGCTAGGCTGCACCCCGTGAAGGTCCTCGTCATCGGCGGCGGCGCCCGCGAACACGCCCTGTGCCGCTCTCTGTCCCTCGACCCCGATGTCACCGCTCTGTACTGCGCCCCCGGCAACGCCGGCATCGCAGAGGTGGCCGAACTGCACCCGGTCGACGCGCTCGACGGTGACGCCGTCGCGCGCCTCGCGGCCGGGCTGGACGTCGGCCTGGTGGTCGTCGGTCCGGAGGCGCCGCTCGTCGCCGGGGTCGCCGACGCCGTGCGCGCGGCCGGCATCCCCTGCTTCGGCCCCTCCGGCGAGGCCGCGCGGCTGGAGGGCTCCAAGGCGTTCGCCAAGGACGTCATGGCCGGCGCGGGCGTGCCCACCGCCCGCAGCTACGTCTGCACCACGCCCGCCGAGATCGACAAGGCCCTCGACGCGTTCGGCGCCCCGTACGTCGTCAAGGACGACGGACTCGCCGCCGGCAAGGGCGTCGTCGTCACCGGGGACGTCGAGGCGGCCCGCGCCCACGCGCTCTCCTGCGACCGCGTCGTCATCGAGGAGTTCCTCGACGGCCCCGAGGTCAGCCTCTTCGCGATCACCGACGGCACCACCGTGCTGCCGCTCCAGCCCGCCCAGGACTTCAAGCGCGCCCTGGACGGCGACGAGGGTCCCAACACCGGCGGCATGGGCGCCTACTCACCGCTCCCGTGGGCCGACCCCAAGCTGGTCGACGAGGTCCTGGAGACCGTGCTCCAGCCGACCGTCGACGAGCTGCGCCGCCGGGGCACGCCCTTCTCCGGGCTGCTCTACGCGGGCCTCGCCATCACCTCGCGCGGGGTGCGGGTCATCGAGTTCAACGCCCGCTTCGGCGACCCGGAGACCCAGGTGGTGCTCGCCCGGCTGAAGACCCCCCTGGCCGGTGTCCTGCTCGCCTCCGCCAACGGCGCCCTGGACGTGCTGCCGCCGCTGACGTGGCGCGACGACGCCGCCGTCACCGTGGTCATCGCCTCGCACAACTACCCGGACGCCCCGCGCACCGGCGACCCGATCCACGGGCTCGCCGACGTCGCGGCGCAGGATGCCCCCGACGCGTACGTCCTGCACGCCGGGACCCGCGCGGAGGGCGACGCGGTCGTCAGCGCGGGCGGCCGGGTGCTCTCGGTGACCGCGACCGGGAAGGACCTCGCGGCGGCCCGTGAGCGCGCGTACACCGCGCTCGGCCGGATCCGCCTCGACGGCTCCCAGCACCGTACGGACATCGCCCTGAAGGCCTCGCAGGGCTGACCCGGTCCTGGCCCTCCCCGGACCCGGCTCCGACCGCCCGTCTCCGGCCCCGCCCGCACCGCGGTCGCACAGCCCCGCAGCCCCTCCGCCCGCCCGCGTACGCGGCAGGCGCGAGGGGCTGCCCCGTGCGCGCGGGAGGCTGCCCGGCGGACACGGGGGCGTCAGCAGCTTTACCCAAAGCCATTCCATCGAGTGACGACTGCGCCATCCGGATGACGGTTGCCGGAGCCCCAACTAGGGTGCGGCGCAGGCGTTCCGGCACTTGGCCCACCGGCATTGCGATGTCGGTGGCGGGTGCCACAGTGGGGGAGTGAGCAACGCCGCCGAGGGCCAGAGGGGGTGACATCCGGTCGTGTCCGGTACCGACGCAGGTGAGGAGCTGGGTGCGCGCGCCGCTCAGGCCCGCGCGCTCTCCCTGCTGCGCATCCGCGGCAGGGCGCTGGCCGTGGCGATCCTGCCCGCGGCCGTCGCCGTGGTGTTGTTCGCCGCAGGCGCGCGGGGGTGGCTGGGCGGTCCGGGGTGGGAGGCCGTGCGCTGGTCGGTGCTGGCCCTCGCCGTCGTCGTCCTGCTGGTGACGGTCCTGGTGGCCGTCTCCGTGGCCCGCGCCCGGCCCGCCGTGAGTCCGACGGTTCCCGTGCCGGAGCGCGGCGCCCCCGATCTCTACCTCCTGGTCCGGGAGCTGGCCGACCGGCTCGGCGTCCCCGCGCCCTCGGCGATAGCGCTGACCCCGGACTGCGACAGTTGGCTGGAGGACCGTACGCACCGCAGCCTCCGGCCCCGGCGCTCCGCCGGGCAGGACGCCCCCGTGCTCGTCATCGGCTCGCCGTTCCTGTGGTGGATGCGGGTCGCCGAGCTACGCGCGGTGCTCGCCCCCGTCGTGGCGGGCACCGGCCCCTCGGCGCACCCCGACATAGCCGCCGCCCGCCGCTTCGTGCGCGGGCTGGACGCTGCGGTCGCCGATGCCGCCGTCCCCGGCCGGGGCGCGGTGCGCGGGGCGCCGCGCGCCTTCGTCGGCTGGGTCGCCCGGCTCCTGCTGCGCGCCTGCCGGGGCCACGCCGCCGAGATGGAGCGCTGCGTGGCCGCCGCCGCGTCGATGCGGGCCCGGACGGTCGACTACGGGCTGCGGATCACCGCCCAGGAGCAGGTCGGCCTCGCGTACGCCGGGTGGGACCGGCTGCTGACGCGGGTGGCGCTGCCCGCCTGGCGGATGGGCCGCTGGCCCTCCCGGTTGGACGCCGGGGTCGTCTCCGCGCTCACCGAGCTGTCCCGCCGGGACCGGCTGGCCGACGGCTTCGCCTCGCGCCTGGGCGAGCGCCCCGCGTGCGACCTGCTGGAGGAGCCCGGTGTGGCCGACGAGGCGGCGTCCCTGCTCGCCGCCCGCCTCTTCCACGGCGGCCCCGCGGAGAGCGGTCCGGGGTGGGCGCCGGTGGACTGGCAGCAGTATCCGGACGAGGTCGTCGACCGGAAGTGGCGCACGGAGGCGGCCCGCCTGCACCGGGTCCTCGACACCCTGGGCGTTCCCCCGGCGTCCGCCGCCGACCCGGCCGTCCCCACCCTGGCGCGGGTGATGGAGCACCTGGCCGGCCCCGGCGGGGGCCCCGCGCTGGCCGCGGGCATCGGCGCGGCGGTCGCCCGCGAGGAGGCCGAAGCCCCGTCGCCCGGCGGACCGGGGCAGAGCGCCCCCGGCGGCGCAGACGACCCGCTCGACCTCTGGGGCCCCGGCCCGCTGCCCCTCTTCCCGCTCCAGCCGCCGCGTACGGGTACGGAGCTGCTCGTCGACCACGTCGCGGCGATGGTCTGCTGCGCGGCCGTGGACACCGCGGGCGCGGCGCCGGGCCTGGACTGGCTGGACGGGCCCGCGCTGCTCGTCGGCGGCGAGCGCCGGGCGGACCTCGCGCCCCCGGTCCTCAGCCTGGTCGAGGACGGGGACCCTGACCCGCTGCGGTCCTGGCTCGCCGAGGTCGGCGTGCGCTCCGACAAGCCGGTCCGCCTGGTGTGACCCCGCGGGGCGCGAAGCCGTGCGCGTACGCCGGTGGGTCGTCCCGTAGCCCTCGCGCGCCGTGTACGCCGCGAAGGCGTACGTGTACGCCGGTGGGTCGTCCGGGGTTCCCGCGCGCCGTGTACGCCGTGAAGGCGTGCGCGTGCGCCGGTGGGTCGTCCGGGGTTCCCGCGCGCCGTGTACGCCGTGAAGGCGTACGTGTACGCCGGTGGGTCGTCCGGGGTTCCCGTCGCGCCGTGCACGCGCGTACGCCCGTACGTCGTCCTGGAGTCCTCGCGCGGCGTGTGCGCCGTGCGCGCCGCGAAGCCGCGCGTGCGCCGGTGTGTCATCCCGGAGTTCCCGCGCGCCGCGAAGCCGCGAAGCCGTACGCGTACGCCGGTGAGCCATCGCTGAGCCCCGCCCCCCCCGCACCCCCGCACCCCCGCGCACCCCGCAGGCGCGCCTCCGCCCACGCCCCCGCGTACCTCCGCCCAGGCACCCACGCCCCGCGCACGCCCGCAGGCACCCGCTCCCGCGCCCCCGCACTTCCCGCACGCCCCCGTTCCCGCGCACGCCCGCAGGCCCCCGCAAGGCCCCGCGCCCCGCACTTCCCGCGCACCCCGCAGCCCTGCGCCCCCACACACCCCCACAGGCCCCCGCCCCGCGCACCCCCCCGCGCCCTCACACACGCCCGCAGGCACTCGCCCCCCGTTCCGCCCCCCACTCCCGCGCCCCCGCGCAAGCCCTCACCACCGTGCGCCCACCGAGCGCGCGAGGCCGGCCCCTACGCCCCCGCACGCTGTCCCTGCACCTGAAAAGCCCCAAGGCTCCCCGTAAGCCGTGCACGCGCCCCGCGCACGCCCCCCAAGCCCCGCGCACGCCCCCGCGCACACCCACAAGCCCCTGCGCCCCCGCGCCCCTTCCCAGCGCGCCCTCACCCGCACGGCTCACCCCCACCACCGCCCCCACCACCGCCCCCCACGCCCGCCGGGCCCCCGCCCCCGAGCAGCGCAATCACCCCCACCGCTCCCCACCTCACCGATGAACGAACGGCCGGGCGGACAGATGAACGAACGGCCGGGCGGGCACCGGGGCGCGCGTCGGCGGGGGCGGGCCCCGTTCCCCTCAATTCACGACGAAGGGTGACGGACCGCACGCGTAATGTGATGTGCTGGGACCGGCGCTGACATCCGGCGCACCAGAGTTTGTCCGGGGGACCTTCCGGGGGACCTGAGGGAGGGGCGCGGCATGGGGGCGGAGCAGATCCGGCGGTGGGAATCGGGTGCCCTCGCGCACGCGGTGAGCGACCCCTTCGGGCAGGGCCCGCTGCCCTGGCTGCGCGGCAGTGAGAACTACTTCGACGACACCGGCCAGGTCGTCCCCTGGTACGCCGATCCGGAGCTCGGCCGCTCCGCGGGCGGCGGCACCCGCCCCGCCGACGACGTGAACCGGCAGATCAAGGGCTTCGTCTCGCCCGGCGCGGCCGCCCCCGGCGAGGCCATCGACTTCCACATCACCGTGGACCCGCCCCAGCAGTTCTCCGTCGACGTCTACCGGATCGGCCACTACGGCGGCGACGGCGCGGCCAAGATCACCACGAGCCCCCGGCTCTCCGGCATCGTCCAGCCGCCGCCGCTCGCCGCCGACCGGACGGTCTCCTGCCACCACTGGTGGATGTCCTGGCGGCTCCAGATCCCGAGCTACTGGTCGGTCGGCGCGTACGTGGCGGTCCTGACCACCGCCGACGGCTACCGCTCGCACGTCCCGTTCACCGTGCGCCACGACCACCCGGCCGACCTGCTGCTCCTCCTGCCCGACATCACCTGGCAGGCGTACAACCTCTACCCGGAGGACGGCCGCACCGGCGCCAGCCTCTACCACGCGTGGGACGAGAAGGGCCGACTGCTCGGCGAGGAGGACGCGGCCGTCACGATCTCGTTCGACCGGCCCTACGCCGGAGCGGGCCTGCCGCTGCACGTGGGGCACGCGTACGACTTCATCCGCTGGGCCGAGCGGTACGGCTACGACCTCGCCTACGCCGACGCCCGCGATCTGCACGCGGGCCGTGTCGACCCCAGCCGCTACCGGGGCCTGGTCTTCCCCGGCCACGACGAGTACTGGTCGCTGCCCATGCGCCGGGCCGCCGAGCGCGCCCGCGACTGCGGGACCTCGCTCGTCTTCCTCTCCGCCAACACCATGTACTGGCAGGTGGGCCTCGCCCCCTCCGCCTCCGGCGAGCCGGACCGCCTGCTGACCTGCCGCAAGCGCAGGGGCCCCGGCAGGACCGCCCTGTGGCGCGAGGTGGACCGCCCCGAACAGCAGCTCCTGGGCATCCAGTACGCGGGCCGGGTCCCCGAGCCGCGCCCGCTGGTCGTGCGCAACGCGGAGCACTGGCTCTGGGACGCCACGGGCGCGGCCGACGGCGACGAGATCGACGGCCTGGTGGCCGGCGAGGCCGACCGCTACTTCCCGCGCACCAGCCTGCCCGAGCACGACCGGCGCATCCTGCTCGCCCACTCCCCGTACGAGGACTCCGAGGGGGCCGTCCGCCACCAGGAGACCTCGCTGTACCAGGCGCCGTCCGGCGCGCTCGTCTTCGCCTCCGGCACCTTCGCCTGGTCCCCGGCGCTGGACCGCCCCGGCCATGTCGACCCCCGCGTCCAGCAGGCCACGGCCAACCTCCTGGACCGGATCTGCAAACGCGACTGAGGCCGGTGGGGCGTGTCCGCGCCCCCGCTCCCGCGTCCGTCCGCTCCGTACGGGACAATCGGAGTCGCTCCTGGATCAATCTACGCGGAGGCACCGTGTCCGGTTTTGTAGAAAAGCCCGAGCCCGTTTCGGTTCCGGGCCTCACCCACCTGCACACCGGCAAGGTGCGTGACCTGTACCGGAACGAGGCGGGCGACCTCGTCATGGTCGCCAGCGACCGCATCTCCGCGTACGACTGGGTCCTGCCCACCGAGATCCCCGACAAGGGGCGCGTCCTCACCCGCCTCTCGCTGTGGTGGTTCGACCAGCTCGCCGACCTCGTCCCCAACCACGTGGTCTCCACCGAGCTGCCGCCCGGCGCCCCGGCCGACTGGGCGGGCCGCACCCTGGTCTGCACGCCCCTGCGCATGGTCCCGGTCGAGTGCGTGGCCCGCGGCTACCTCACCGGCTCCGGGCTCACCGAGTACAAGGCCTCCCGCACGGTCTGCGGCATCGGCCTCCCCGAGGGCCTGGTCGACGGCTCCGAGCTGCCCGGCCCGATCTTCACCCCGGCCACCAAGGCGGCCGTCGGCGACCACGACGAGAACGTCAGCTACGAGCACGTCGCCCGCGAGGTCGGCGTGGAGACGGCCGCCCACTTGCGGCAGACGACGCTCGACGTCTACCGCCGCGCTCGGGACCTCGCCCGCGTGCGCGGGATCATCCTGGCCGACACGAAGTTCGAGTTCGGCTTCGAGACCACCGAGGACGGCGGTGAGCGCCTGATCATCGCCGACGAGGTGCTGACGCCGGACTCCTCGCGCTTCTGGCCCGCCGCCACCTGGCAGCCCGGCCGCGCGCAGCCCAGCTACGACAAGCAGTTCGTGCGCGACTGGCTGACCTCGCCGGACTCCGGCTGGGACCGGGCGAGCGAGCAGCCGCCCCCGGCCCTGCCGCCGGAGATCGTGGAGGCGACCCGCGCCAAGTACATCGAGGCGTACGAGGTCCTGACCGGCACCAACTGGTCGTAGGCGCACGCAGAAGGCCCCGGTCCGCAAGGACCGGGGCCTTCTGTCTACGGAGCGGACGACCAGGTTCGAACTGGCGACCTCAACCTTGGCAAGGTTGCGCTCTACCAACTGAGCTACGTCCGCGTTGCGCCGAAGCGCGGTGCCTACTATACCCAACCGCGTCGGCGGGCGAGACGCACCGCCGTGTGCCGGTTCTCCGCGCCGATCTTGGAGGTGGCCGAGGAGAGGTAGTTGCGCACGGTCCCCTGGGACAGGGAGGCCCGCTCGGCGATCTCCGCGACGGGCGCCCCGTCCGCCGCGAGCTCGAGCACCTCGGCCTCCCGCGCGGTCAGCGGGGAGTCGCCCGCGGCGATGGCGTCGGCCGCCAACTCCGGGTCCACGTAACGGTTCCCGGCGTGGACGGTACGGATGATCTCGGCGAGCCGCCGGGCGCTGACCGTCTTCGGGACGAAGCCGCGCACGCCGGCGGTCAGGGCCCTCTTGAGGTGTCCGGGGCGACCGTGGCTGGTCACGATCATGGTGCGGCAGTCGGGCAGCTCCGTCCGGAGCGATGTGGCGACCTTCACACCGTCCGCGCCCGGCATCTGGAGGTCCAGGACGGCGACGTCCGGCCGGTGCGCCAGGGCCATCGCGAGCGCCTCGGGACCGCTCGCCGCCTCCGCGACCACCACCAGGTCCTCCTCCAGGGCGAGCAGCGCGGCCAGCGCTCCCCGGATCAGGTGCTCGTCGTCGGCAAGCAGGACGCGCAGGGGCCGGTCGGTGGTCATCGTTCCTCCGGGAGGGCGGGTACGGCGAGGCCGGGCGCGGCGGCATCGGCAGGCGCGGCGGCATCGGTTGACGTACGGGCGTCGGCGGGTACGGCGAGGGAGCGCGCGGAGGCGTCGACGCGCACGGCGGCATCGGCGGGCGCGGCGGAGGCGGAGCCGGCGCGGCGCGGGCCGGGAGGCGGGGGTGTCAGCGGCACCGTCGCCGTCACCCGGAAGAGTCCGTCCCCGACGGCTCCGGCCCGGAGCGTTCCGCCCAGGGCGCCGAGCCGCTCGCGCAACCCGGCCAGCCCGGAGCCCTCACCCTCCGTACCCGGCCCCGCCGCACGGGCGTCGCCCACCGGGCCGCCCGCCGCCGTCCTGCCGTCGTCCGCCAGCCCGCCCGCCGCCGCACCGCCCTCACCCACCGGGCCGCCCGCCGCCGCACGGGCCTCGCCCACCGGGCCTCTCACCGCCGCACGGGCGTCGCCCACCGGGCCGCCCGCCGCCGCACCGCCCTCACCCACCGGGCCCCTCGCCGCCGCACTGCCCCCGCCCACCGAGCTTCGCCCCGCCGCACCACCCCCGCCCACCGGGCCGCCCGCCGCACCGCCCCCGCCCGCCGGGCCCCGCGCCGCCCCGTCGTTCTCGACCACCAGCACGACCGCGTCCCGCGTGTCGGTGAGCCGGATCGAGCAGTGGCGCGGGTCGCCGTGGCGCAGGACGTTGGTCGCCGCCTCGCGCACCACCCAGCCGAGGGCCGCCCGGACGGCGGCGGGGGCCGCGAGGAGGGCCGGTCCGCCCGTGCCCTCGACGGTGCAGGTGATCCCGGCGGCCTCCAACACCCCGCGGGCTCCCGCCAGTTCGATGGAGAGGTCGGCCTCCCGGTAGCCGCGTACGACGTCGCGGACCTCCTGCTGGGAGGCGCGGGCGATCCGCTGCACCTCGACCATCTGGTCCACCGCCGCGGGGTTCCCCCGCCGCGCCAGCTCCACGGCCAGCTCGCTCTTCAGCGCGATCACCGCGAGGTTGCGGCCCAGCACGTCGTGCATGTCCCGGCCGAAGCGCAGCCGTTCCTCCGCCACCGCCAGCCGGGCCTGCGTGTCCCGCGCCTCCTCCGCCTGCCACATCACCGACAGGCTCCAGGCGCTCGGCCGGGCCGAGGTGAGGACCAGCAGGGTGACCACGACCAGCGAGACGGCCGCGCCGACGAGCGACCGGCCGGGCGTCCCGACGGCCGCCAGCAGCGCCATCACCACCGCCGCGAAGGCCGCGCTGTGCAGCAGGAGCCTCCGGACGGGCACGAGCAGCACGTACGGAATACCGAACGCCACGGGCAGGTCCAGCACCAGCAGGGTCAGCGCCTCGTCCTGCACGCCCTCCACCGCCGCGAGGGCGACCAGCAGGCAGGTCATCAGCGCCAGCAGCGCGGCGGGCAGCCGCAGTCGGCGCGGCGGGAAGGGCGACGACCCCCGGTAGTGGGCGAAGGCGGGCGCCACGTTGCGGTTGCCCAGGACCGACTGGACGACGTTCACGGCGAACAGCGCCCCGCCGAGCGCCACCGCGGCCGGGCCACGGCCCAACGTCGTGCCGAGCGGGAGGAGGCCCCAGCTCAGGAGGAAGAACCAGGTGATCGAGGCGAGGGTCGCCCGTGTGTAGAGGTCGATGCGCTGGAGCTTGGTGCGCTCGTGCCAGCCGCGCCGCCAGCCCCTTACCCGCTCGATCACCTCGTCCCGTCCCTTCCCGTCGTCCCCATGGCGGCCCGTGGTCCCCGTGGCGGCCCGTCGTCCCCGTGGTGCAGGCCGCCGCTTTCGTCCGGTCCTCAGCCGCGCGGGTCCCAGCGGAACCACCGCCGCACAGCAAACACCCCGAACGCGGTCCAGGCCAGCGCGGTCGCCCCGGCCGTGAGCAGGTCGCCGGTCCCGGCGCCGCCGAGCCAGCCGTGCCGCACGAGGGTCATCACGCCGGTCAGCGGCAGGAGTTGGAGCACGGCGGCCAGCCGGTCCGGGAAGACCGCGAGCGGGACGAAGATGCCGGAGCCGAACAGCGAGACGAAGAACAGCGGCAACGTGGTGAGCTGCGAGGTCTGCACCGTGCGGGTCACCGCGGCGGTGGCCGCCGCCAGTGCGGACGCCAGTACGAGCCCCAGCAGCAGCCCCAGCGCGAACAGCTCGGGCCGGCGCGGCGCGCTCAGGTCGAAGGCGAGGGTCCCGGCCGCGACCAGCAGCACGCACTGGGCGAGCGCCAGCGCGGCGGACGGCAGCGCGGTGGCGGTCAGGATCTCGCGGTCGGAGATCTCGCCGGTGCGCAGCCGCTTGAGGACGAGTTCCTCGCGCCGGGTGACGTAACCGGTGACGAGGTTCATGTAGACGACCTGGACCAGCACCATGCCGACGCCGCCGGTGAGGGCGGCCCCCGCGACGGTGAGTCCGGTGGGGCCGAGGTCGATCCGCTGGAGCGAGGCGCGGATCGAGAGGGTCATCACGACGGGCAGCACCAGGGCCACGGTGATCGCGGTCCGGTTGCGCAGCAGGAGGACCAGTTCGGCGCGGCCGAGCGCGGCCAGCCGCCGGGCGGCGGCCGCCGTGCTCCCGGAGGTGCGCGCGGGGGCCGCCCGGTCGGGCGCGGGCGCGGGGGCCGTCGTCATGCCGTCACCTTCTTCGCGTTCCTCGTCCCCTTCGCGCCGCCGGATCGGGCCGCGGTCCGGCGCGGGTCCTCGTCGCGGGCGGCGTGCTGGGTCCGCGCGATGTCGAGGAACGCCTCCTCCAGCGAGGCGGAACGGGCGTCGAGCCCGTGCAGCGGTACGCCCGACTCCCGTGCCCAGTCCAGCAGTTCGTGCAGCGACTCCTGGAGGGCGGGGGTGCGGATCTCGACCCGCCGCCCCTCGGCCGCCGCGCGCAGCGAGAGCGGCAGCCGGGCCGCCGGCACGGCGTCGGGCAGCTCGAACCGGATGCGGGCGGGCCGGCTCGCGGTCACCTCGGCGATGGTCCCGGACGTCACGATCCTGCCCTGGTGCATGATCGCCAGCCGGTCCGCGAGCGCTTCGGCCTCCTCCAGGTAGTGCGTGGTCAGCAGCACGGTCGTGCCGCCGTCGCGCAGCGCCCGGACCAGCTCCCAGGTCTCGCGGCGCCCCTCGGCGTCCAGCCCCGTCGTCGGCTCGTCGAGGAAGAGGACCTCGGGCCGCGAGGTCAGGGCCAGCGCGAGGTCGAGGCGGCGCTTCTCGCCGCCGGACAACTGCTTGACCCGTACGCCGCCCCTGGCGGTCAGGCCGACCATGCCCACGGCCTCGGCGGCCGGGCGCGCGCCGGTGGTGCAGGCCGACCACATCCGTACGGTCTCCAGGACCGTGAGGTCGGAGGGGAAGCCGCCCTCCTGGAGCATCACCCCGGTCCGGGGCCGGACGGCGGCGCGTTCGCGGTACGGGTCGTGGCCGAGGACCCGGACGGCGCCGGCGGTCGGCGGCGCCAGCCCCTCCAGGAGTTCCACGGTGGAGGTCTTGCCCGCGCCGTTCGTCCCGAGCAGGGCGAACAGTTCGCCGCGGGCCACGGAGAAGGTGATCCCGGACACGGCCTCGAAGCCGCCCGCGTAGCGCCGGCGGACTCCGTGCGCCTCGATCACGGGACCGTCCGGGCGGTCGCTGAGCATGTCGTCGCTGGTCATGCCTCCAGGCTTCCGCCCGGTCGGGGCTCCGGGCAGTGCGCGCTGTCACCAGGGGTCATGACAAACGTCATGGGGGGACGGGGGGCACGACAAAGGCCCCGACCTGAAAGGTCGGGGCCTTTGATCACGAGCGGACGACCAGGTTCGAACTGGCGACCTCAACCTTGGCAAGGTTGCGCTCTACCAACTGAGCTACGTCCGCACTGCGACCACTCGGCTTTCACCGGTGGTGCGAGCACTACTCTACCTGATCCACCGGAGTGGTCTGATGGAGCTGTGCAGAGCGGGTGACAGGAATTGCACACTGCGCCTTCCCCCTGGAAGGGGGATGTTCTACTACTGAACTACACCCGCACGCTGCGTGGGATTCGGCTTTGCGGCCTCGCCCCTCGGCGTGCTCCAGACTCTAGCCGACCTGCGGGGGTGTCGCGCAAGTCGGCTCCCGGCGGGTCCCGCGGCGCGGGTCCCGCGGAGGGAGTCGCGGTCCGCGGCACCGCGCCTGACGGAGCGTCCGACGCGCGGGCGCGGAGCGGGCGGGAGGGGCCGGCGGCCCGGTCCAAGGGAGGGCGCCGCGGCTGCCCGGCGCGGGCCGCCGGGGCGCCCGCGGAGGCTGCCGGGCATCCGGCGGGGGGCTCGGCCGAGCCCCCCCGCCGCGGATCGGCCCTCCGGCTCAACTGGCCGCCTGGAACGCCTCGTAGACCTTCTTGGGGATGCGCCCGCGGGCCGGCACCTCCATCCGGTGCGAGCGGGCCCAGGCGCGGACGGCGGCCGGGTCCGGGGCGACGGAGGTGTGGCGGTAGGCCGTCGGCTTCCTGCCGTGCCTGCCGGCGTTCGTCTGCGTCCGGCCGGCGGCCACGTACGGCGCGAGGGCCTTCCGCAGTTTCTTCGCGTTGGCGGGATTGAGGTCGATCTCGTACGTGTTCCCGTCCAGGGCGAAGGTCACCGTTTCCGCTGCTTCTCCTCCGTCGATGTCGTCGAAGAGCGTCACCACTACACGCTGAGCCACGGATATCGGTCCTTTCTCACGGCAGCGCGCGTGTTGCGTGCGCGATGCCTGCCTTCCGGCTGTCAGGCGGGCGGATGCGGGTCGACGGGAAGCCGACTGTTCCGGTGTCCCAGGTCAATACTGCTTTCCCCGGTAATCATTTGTACAGCGGTGGGTACCGCATGGCGAAGTCCGGCCAATTAGTCGCGCGTGTCCGTGTGCAATCCGTGCGCAATCCGCGAGGGAATTTTTCCGGACCTTTTCCCGCGCGGTGTCGCGATCGAAATCTTGACGTGATCTGCGCCGCACTTGCGCCGCCCGATATCTACCCGCGTAGAAATTTTGGGCAGGTACGCTGAGTGGACCCGCGGGGGTCTGGGGAACCCCCCGGAGAGACAGCCGCACCACACCACCACACCGGGAGTGCCAGTGGCACGCGTCGTAGTCGACGTCATGCTCAAGCCCGAGATCCTCGACCCGCAGGGACAGGCGGTGCAGCGCGCACTGCCCCGTCTCGGCTTCGAGGGAATCGCGGACGTTCGTCAGGGAAAGCGTTTCGAGCTGGAGGTCGAGGGGCCGGTCGACGACGCCGCCCTCGCCCGCATCAACGAGTTGGCCGAGACCTTCCTCGCCAACACCGTCATCGAGGACTTCACCGTGAAGGTGGAGGAGAAGTGACCACCCGTATCGGCGTCGTCACCTTTCCCGGCACCCTCGACGACCGCGACGCCCTGCGCGCCGTGCGGATCGCCGGCGCCGAGCCCGTCCCCCTGTGGCACCGGGACAAGGACCTGCACCAGGTCGACGCGGTGGTCCTGGCCGGCGGCTTCTCCTACGGGGACTACCTCCGCGCGGGCGCCATCTCCCGCTTCTCGCCGGTGATGGAGACGCTGATCGAGCAGGCGAAGGCCGGGCTGCCGGTCCTCGGCATCTGCAACGGGTTCCAGATCCTCACCGAGGCGCATCTGCTGCCCGGCGCGATGCTGCGCAACAACGACCTGCACTTCGTCTGCCGCGACCAGCGGCTGCGGGTGGAGAACGCGGAGACCGCCTGGACCTCGGACTACAGCGCCGGCCAGGAGATCAGCGTCCCGCTCAAGAACATGGACGGCCGGTACACCGCCGACGAGCGCACGCTCGACGAGCTGGAGGCCGAGGGCCGCGTCGCCTTCCGCTACCTGGACGGCAACCCCAACGGCTCGCTCCGCGACATCGCGGGCATCACCAACGCCGCCGGCAACGTCGTCGGCCTCATGCCGCACCCGGAGCACGCGGTGGAGCCGCTGATCGGCACCGGCGGCACCGACGGACGCGGATTCTTCACCTCGATCATCAAGAAGCTGGTCAACGCATGAGCCTGGATACGGTCAAGCACGCGGCCGAGACCCCGGACGCCGAGCAGCCCTGGCGGGAGCTGGGCCTCAAGGAGGACGAGTACGCCCGGATCCGCGAGATCCTGGGCCGCCGTCCCACCGGCGCCGAGCTGGCCATGTACTCGGTGATGTGGTCGGAGCACTGCTCGTACAAGAGCAGCAAGGTCCACCTCAAGCAGTTCGGCGAGAAGGTCCCCGCCAACGACGCGATGCTCGTCGGCATCGGGGAGAACGCGGGCGTCGTCGACGTCGGCCAGGGGTACGCGGTCACCTTCAAGGTCGAGTCGCACAACCACCCCTCGTACATCGAGCCCTACCAGGGCGCGGCCACCGGCATCGGCGGCATCGTCCGCGACATCCTCGCCATGGGCGCCCGCCCGGTCGCGGTCGTGGACCCGCTGCGCTTCGGCGCGGCCGACCACCCCGACACCCGGCGCGTCCTGCCCGGCGTCGTCGCGGGCATCGGCGGCTACGGCAACTGCCTGGGCCTGCCCAACATCGGCGGCGAGGTCGTCTTCGACGCCTGCTACCAGGGCAACCCGCTGGTCAACGCCGGCTGCATCGGCGTGATGCGGCACGAGGACATCCACCTCGCCAAGGCGTCCGGCCCCGGCAACAAGGTCATCCTGTACGGGGCCCGCACCGGCGGCGACGGCATCGGCGGCGTCTCGGTCCTCGCGTCCGAGACGTTCGACGACGCGAAGCCGACGAAGCGCCCCGCCGTGCAGGTCGGCGACCCCTTCCAGGAGAAGCTGCTCATCGAGTGCACCCTGGAGATCTTCGGGGAGAAGCTCGTCGCGGGCATCCAGGACCTCGGCGGCGCCGGGCTCTCCTGCGCCACCAGCGAGCTGGCCTCGGCGGGCTCCGGCGGAATGCGCGTCGAGCTGGACACCGTGCCGCTGCGCGACTCCTCCCTCTCGCCGGAGGAGATCCTCATGAGCGAGTCGCAGGAGCGCATGTGCGCGATCGTCGAGCCGCGGCACGTGGACCGCTTCCTGGAGATCTGCGAGAAGTGGGACGTCATCGCCACCGTCATCGGTGAGGTGACCGAGGGCTCGCAGTTGGAGATCTTCTGGCACGGCGAGCAGATCGTGGACGTGCCGCCGCGCTCGGTCGCCCACGACGGCCCCGTCTACCACCGCCCGTTCGCCCGCCCGTCCTGGCAGGACGCGCTCCAGGCGGACGACGCCGGCGCGCTGCCCCGCCCGGCCGACGCCGCCGAGCTGCGCGAGCAGGTCCTGAAGCTGGTCGCCTCCCCGAACCAGGCGTCCAAGTCCTGGATCACCGACCAGTACGACCGGTTCGTCCAGGGCAACACCGTGCTCGCCATGCCCGAGGACGCGGGCATGGTCCGCATCGACGCCGAGACCAACCTGGGCGTGGCCATCGCGACCGACGGCAACGGCCGGTACGCCAAGCTCGACCCGTACACCGGCGCGCAGCTCGCGCTGGCGGAGTCGTACCGCAACGTGGCCGCCTCCGGCGCCAAGCCGCTCGCCATCTCCGACTGCCTGAACTTCGGCTCGCCCGAGGACCCGGACGTCATGTGGCAGTTCGCCGAGGCCACCCGCGGCCTCGCGGACGGCTGCCTGGAGCTGGGCACCCCGGTCACCGGCGGCAACGTCTCGCTGTACAACCAGACCGGCGAGACGGCGATCCACCCGACGCCGGTCGTGGCCGTGCTCGGCGTCATCGACGACGTCACCCGGCGTACGCCGGTCGCCTTCGCGGAAGAGGGCCAGCTCCTCTACCTGCTGGGCGACACCCGCGAGGAGTTCGGCGGCTCGGCCTGGTCCGAGGTCGTCCACCATCACCTCGGCGGTATGCCGCCCAAGGTGGACCTGGCGCGCGAGAAGCTGCTGGCCGAGATCCTGATCTCCGCCTCCCGCGACGGCATGGTCGACGCGGCGCACGACCTCTCGGACGGCGGTCTCGTCCAGGCGGTCACCGAGTCCTGCCTGCGCGGCGGGAAGGGCGCCCGGCTGGTCGTGCCGGAGGGCCTGGACGCGTTCACCTTCCTCTTCTCGGAGTCGGCGGGTCGTGCGGTCGTCTCGGTCCCGCGCAGCGAGGAGCTGCGGTTCACCGACATGTGCGGCGCGCGGGGTCTGCCCGTCGCCCGGATCGGCGTGGTGGACGGCGAGGAGATCGAGGTCCAGGGCGAGTTCAGCATCCCGCTGAGCGAGCTGCGTACGGCGCACGAGGCGACGATCCCCGCGCTGCTCGCCTGAGCGCAGGCCGGGTCGCGCGTCGAGCGGCACGTGTGAGGCCCCCGTCCGGTCCGGGCGGGGGCTTCGCGCTGCTCGGCGCCGACCCGTTGAACGTTATTACGTAATTACGTAAGGTGGATGCTGTGGAGCTGGAGGAGCGGGTCGCCGCGCTGGAGCGGCGGCTCACGGCGCTGGAGCGGAAGGACCGCGACGAGCCCGCGCTGGGCGAGGGCGACTTCTGGGCGCTGGAAGGGCTCAAGGCGCAGCTCGCCGAGGCCGGGGAGGTCGCGGCCGACGGGGGCGTGCTCTTCACCGGAGCGGTCACGCTGCCCACCGGCGAGCGCTACGAGTGGCAGTACGGCGCGCTGACCGCGGCCCTGGTCGAGGGGGACTGGGCGGACGCGGCCGACGCGTTCGCCGCGCTGGGCCACCCGGTCCGGCTGCGGCTGCTCCGCGAGATCCTCGGCGGCGTGCGGACGGCCGCCGAGCTGGCCGCGCTCGACGGGGCGGGCACCACCGGCCAGATCTACCACCACCTGCGCCAACTGACCGGCGCGGGCTGGCTGCACGCGGCCGGACGCGGCCGGTACGAGATCCCGGCCGTCCGGGTGGTGCCGCTGCTGGTGGCGCTCACGGCGGCGCGACCGTAGGAACCGCAGACCCCTGGGGGAGACGACATGTCCGTCCGCAAGGCCGTGATGGTGCTGTACCGCGTGTGCTGGCTCGTCTTCCTCGCGGTGGTGCTCGTAGGGGTCCTCTCCGATCCGCTGCCCCTCGTCCCGACGTTCGCGCCCGCGGTCGTGGCGGTGGTCATCGGCCTCGTCGTGAGCCGCAGCGGTCCCTCGGGGGCGGCGCGGGACCGCCCCGCCAGGGAGGTCGAACCGCCGGTGACCGGCCGCTGGTCCGCGCTGAACAGCCCGGCGGACAAGGTCCCGAGCCACGGGACGCACGTGTACGGGCAGACGTACGCGATCGACGTCGTGGCCGAGCCGGAGACCGGCGACGGGGAGCCCCCGGCCCGCCCGCCGTTCCGCGCCCTGTGGCCGGTGTTCCGCCGCAACCGCGACTTCCCGGCGTTCGGGGCCCCGCTGCTCGCGGTGGCCGACGCGGTGGTCGTCCGGGCGAGCGACGGCCGGCGCGACCACCTGAGCCGCAACTCGCTGCCCGCGCTGCTCTACCTGATGCTGATCGAGGCCCCCGTGCGGGACGTCCTCGGCGCGGGCCGGATCATCGGCAACCACCTGGTCCTCGACCTCGGGGACGGCACGTACGCCCTCTACGCCCACGTCCGGCGCGGCTCGCTCCAGGTGGGGGCGGGCGACACCGTGCGGGCCGGGCAGGTGGTCGGGCGCTGCGGGAACAGCGGGAACACCACCGAACCCCACCTCCACTTCCAGCTCATGGACGGCCCGGACCCCGACGACGCCCGTGGCGTGCCGTTCACCTGGCGGGGCGTGGGGGTCCCGGCGGGCGGCGAGGCGTTCACGGCGGGGGAGCGGACCGAGCCGGTCTGAGGAGGGGGCCGGGGGCTGCCGCGGCGCCACCGCCGCCGGTTAGTCTCGGTCCCATGCCCCAGGCCAAGAAGCGCCCGCGCGCCTACGACCACCTCCGGACCCGGACCGCGGTCCTCGCCCAGTTCGCCCATGTCCGCGACGCCGTCACGGGATTGACGCCCGATCAGCTCGCCCGCCCCACCCGGCTGGGCGACTGGACGGTCCGCGAGCTCGCCGCGCACGTGGCGATGGTCCTGGGCAGCGTGAGCCGGTCCCTGGCGCTGCCGGAGCCGCCCGGACCCAAGCCCGGCCTCACCCTGCTGGAGTGGCCGCCCGCCACCGCCGCGTACGCCGCCCGGATCGCCGAGGACGTCGAGGACCTGGCGGCCGACCGCCCCGACCTCGCCGCGCTGTACGAGGAGGTGGAGGCGGGCTTCGCCGCGGACGTCCCGGCCTCCGGCGCGGGGGACCGGCTGCTGCCCACGCGGGTCGGCTCCATGCGGCTGACCGACTTCCTGGTGACCCGGACCGTCGAGCTGACCGTCCACACGGACGACCTCAACGAGGCGCTCGGGGCGGAGATCCCCTACGACCGGCAGGCCCTGGCCGCCTGCGTCCGGCTGCTGGCGGACGCCCTCGCGGACCGGGCCCCCGGCGGCTCGGTCGAGGTGCGCGTCCCGCCGTTCGCGGTGGTCCAGTGCATCAGCGGCCCCCAGCACACCCGCGGAACCCCGCCCAACGTCGTGGAGACGGACCCGCTGACGTGGGTGCGGCTCGCCACCGGCCGTACGGAGTGGGCGCGGGCCCTGGCGGACGCCCAGGTCAGCGCGAGCGGCGAACGGGCGGACCTCGCCGCGCTGCTGCCCCTCATGGGCTGAGCCGGACCGCCCGCCCGGCGCGGGGGAACCGAACCGGGCCCCCGCACCGTCAGATCGCCATGCGCACCCAACGGATGACTCTCAGCGTCAGCGCCCTGGCCCTCCTCACCCTCGCCGCCTGCGGCACGGAGCCCGGCTCCGGCGGGCCCGGCGACACCGCGCGCAGCGACGTGCCCGTCACCGGGGTGCGGTGGAACGTCGACTCCCTGACCGCCGGGGGCGAGAAGACGAAGGCCCCGCCCGGCTCCCGGCTGGAGTTCGACCGGAAGGGCGCGGCCACCGCCGGCTTCGGGTGCAACCGCGTCAGCGCCGAAGCGCGGGTCGAGGGCGACCGGATCACCGTGGGCCGCCCCGTCTCCACGCAGATGGCGTGCGACGCGGAGGTGGAGGCGTTCGAGAAGGCCGCCACCGCCACGCTCACCGGCCGGCTCACGGCCCGACTGTCCGGCCGGACGCTGACCCTCACCGCGGCGAACGGCGACGCCCTCGCGCTCAGCGAGCAGCCCGCCGCGGAGCTGACCGGCACCCGGTGGGAGGTGACCACCCTGCTCGACGGCGAGACGGCCACCGGCGTCCCCGCCGACCTGCCGCCCGAGCGGCGGCCGCACCTCACCCTCCGCGCGGACGGCACGGTCGCGGGCCATTCCGGCTGCAACGCCTTCCGCGGCCCGGCCGAGGTCGGGAACGGCACGATCACCTTCGGCCCGCTGGCGGGCACCCGCCGGATGTGCCCGGGGGCGGACGGCGGGACCGAGCGCGCGGTGCTCGCGGCGCTCAAGGGCGCGACCGCCTACACGATCACGGGCGGAACGCTCACGCTCACCGCGTCCGCCGACGGCGCCGGCATCAGCGCCCAGGCCGCGCCCCCGGAGCCGGAGGGCGGCGCGCGACCCGCCCCCGAGGAGCGGGGCTGACCCGGTCCGCGCGCCCCTGGGGGTGTGAGGCTCGCCACGGAACGGCCGCGCGGCCGACCGCCGGGGCCGCAGCCGCCGGGGTTCACCGAACGCCACGGCCGCCCGCCCGCCGCCGGGCGGTCCGCCACGGCTCCGACGCGCCGGCGACCGGCCCCGCGACCGGCCGCCGGACGGCGCACGCCCGTCTCCGCCGCGGCGTGCGCCCGGAGGCCGGTCACACCGCGTGACCGGCCGAAGCCCCCCGAAACGCCCCTCCGCGCTCCGCCCGCGACGCGTTCGCCGTGCTCCGCCCCGCCTTCGCCGACCGGTCCCCAATTCGGACCAGTGGTCGATCTCCCCTACACTCGGTGTCGTGCCCCGTGGTGATGGACGACTCAACCACGACCTGCTCCCCGGAGAGAAAGGCCCCCAGGACGCTTGCGGCGTCTTCGGTGTCTGGGCTCCGGGTGAAGAGGTCGCCAAGCTCACCTATTTCGGACTGTATGCCCTGCAGCACCGCGGACAGGAATCCGCGGGCATCGCAGTGAGCAACGGGTCCCAGATCCTGGTCTTCAAGGACATGGGACTGGTCTCGCAGGTCTTCGACGAAACGTCTCTGGGTTCCCTCCAGGGCCATATCGCGGTCGGACATGCCCGCTACTCCACCACCGGCGCCTCGGTGTGGGAGAACGCGCAGCCGACGTTCCGTGCCACCGCGCACGGCTCGATCGCCCTCGGCCACAACGGGAACCTGGTCAACACCGCCCAGCTCGCGGAGATGGTCGCCGACCTCCCGCGCAAGGACGGCCGCGCCACCCAGGTCGCCGCGACCAACGACACCGACCTGGTGACCGCGCTGCTCGCCGGGCAGCGCGACGAGGACGACAAGCCGCTCACCATCGAGGAAGCCGCCACCAAGGTGCTCCCCGACGTCAAGGGCGCCTTCTCCCTCGTCTTCATGGACGAGCACACGCTCTACGCCGCCCGCGACCCCCAGGGCATCCGCCCGCTGGTCCTCGGCCGGCTGGAGCGCGGCTGGGTGGTCGCCTCCGAGTCCGCCGCGCTCGACATCTGCGGCGCCAGCTACGTCCGCGAGATCGAGCCGGGCGAGCTGGTCGCCATCGACGAGAACGGCCTGCGCTCCTCGCGGTTCGCGGAAGCGAAGCCCAAGGGCTGCGTCTTCGAGTACGTCTACCTGGCCCGCCCCGACACCGACATCGCCGGGCGCAACGTCTACCTCTCCCGCGTGGAGATGGGGCGCCGCCTGGCCGCCGAGGCCCCCGCCGAGGCGGACCTCGTCATAGCCACCCCGGAATCGGGCACCCCCGCCGCGATCGGGTACGCGGAGGCCAGCGGCATCCCGTTCGGCGCCGGACTGGTCAAGAACGCCTACGTCGGCCGGACCTTCATCCAGCCCTCGCAGACCAT
This sequence comes from Streptomyces sp. NPDC041970, assembly GCF_055588985.1. Lineage (NCBI taxonomy): Bacteria > Bacillati > Actinomycetota > Actinomycetes > Kitasatosporales > Streptomycetaceae > Streptomyces > Streptomyces sp. NPDC041970. Next base: position 35,189 of record NZ_JBVJCD010000003.1, on the reverse strand, counting down.
CCGGCAGCTCGGCATCCGGCTCAAGCTGAACCCGCTGAAGGAAGTCATCAAGGGCAAGCGCCTGGTGGTCGTCGACGACTCGATCGTCCGCGGCAACACCCAGCGGGCCCTGGTCCGGATGCTCCGGGAGGCCGGAGCGGCCGAGATCCACATCCGGATCTCCTCCCCGCCGGTCAAGTGGCCCTGCTTCTTCGGCATCGACTTCGCCACCCGTGCCGAGCTGATCGCCAACGGCATGACCGTCGACGAGATCCGCACCTCGATGGGCGCCGACTCCCTCGCGTACATCTCGATCGACTCGATGATCGAGGCGACGACGATCGACAAGCCGAACCTCTGCCGCGCCTGCTTCGACGGCGAGTACCCGATGGACCTCCCGGACCCGGAGCTGCTCGGCAAGCAGTTGCTGGAGACCGAGCTGGCGGCGGGCCCCGCGGCGACCGCCGCGGCCGACGCGCTGCGCCGTCCGTGACCCGGACCGGTCCGCGCCCCTTGCACCAGCCCCGTCTCTCCACACGAAAGATCCCAGGCCATGTCTGAGACAACAGGCGCTTCCTACGCGGCAGCGGGCGTCGACATCGAAGCCGGCGACCGCGCCGTCGAGCTGATGAAGCAGTGGGTGAAGAAGACCCAGCGCCCCGAGGTCGCGGGCCTCGGCGGCCTCGGCGGGTTCGCCGGCCTCTTCGACGCCTCGGCGCTCAAGCGCTACGAGCGCCCCCTGCTCGCGTCCGCCACGGACGGCGTCGGCACCAAGGTGGACCTGGCCCGGCAGATGGGCGTGTACGACACCATCGGCCGCGACCTCGTCGGCATGGTCGTGGACGACCTCGTCGTCTGCGGCGCCGAGCCGCTGTTCATGACCGACTACATCTGCGTCGGCAAGGTGCACCCCGAGCGGGTCGCGTCCATCGTGAAGGGCATCGCCGAAGGCTGCGTCCTGGCGGGCTGCGCCCTGGTCGGCGGCGAGACCGCCGAGCATCCCGGTCTCCTCGGCCCGGACGACTTCGACGTCGCCGGAGCCGGCACGGGCGTGGTCGAGGCCGACCGGCTGCTCGGCCCGGACCGCCTCCGCGAGGGCGACGCGGTGATCGCGATGGCCTCCTCCGGTCTTCACTCCAACGGGTACTCGCTCGTCCGCCATGTGGTCTTCGACCGGGCCGGCTGGTCGCTGGAGCGCGAGGTCGAGGAGTTCGGCCGGACGCTCGGCGAGGAGCTGCTGGAGCCCACCCGGATCTACTCGCTGGACTGCCTGGCCCTCACCCGGACGACCGAGGTGCACGGCTTCAGCCACGTCACCGGCGGCGGCCTGGCGAACAACCTGGCCCGCGTCGTCCCGGACCACCTGCACGCCACCGTCGACCGCTCCACGTGGACGCCCGGCGCGGTCTTCGACGTGGTCGGCACGGCGGGCAGGGTCGAGCGGCTGGAGCTGGAGAAGACGCTGAACATGGGCGTCGGCATGATCGCGATCGTCCCGGCGGACTCGGTGGACGCCGCCCTGACGACCCTGGCCGACCGCGGGGTCGACTCGTGGGTCGCCGGCGAGATCACCGCCCGCGGCGACCACGCCACGGGCGCCGAGCTGACCGGCGACTACGCGCGCTGAGGCAGGCGGCCCCGCCCGCCGAGGGGGTCCGGCACACCGCCGGACCCCGCGGGCCGGGCAGCCGCCGTCCGGACCGGGACAGCACAGAACCCGGTCCGGGACGGGCCCGGACCGGGTTCTCGTGTCAGCGCGAGGTCAAGCGCCGCGGCGCTGCGACGACGGCCCGGACGGATCGTCCTGATCGTCGTCGTCATCCTTGTTGTAGCGATCCGCGTACTGTGCGTACGGGTCATCTTCCTCGTCGTCATCCTCGAACGGCTCTGCGTTCGGTGGCTGACTCGAAGGCGATGCGCCCAGCTCATTGGCCAGACGCGACAGGTCAGTCCCGCCGGTGCTGTACTTCAGCTGGCGGGCGACCTTGGTCTGCTTGGCCTTTGCCCGGCCGCGCCCCATGGCTCGACCCCCTCGGTGACGGGGCTCGACGGCCCCAGAGTCTTGACACCCGTTCATGTTTCAGGACGGTCTCTCGGCAGAGAGACCGTGCCTGTAGGGCTTTAACGGTACCTGCTTCCGTGGCCATACGGTACGCCGCCCGCGTCCCGGTCCCGGCACAGGGCCAGTGAGGAGCCCCGTCCTCCCTGGTCAACCGCGATTTTAACCTCTTGCGGGCGTACGACCCGCCGACCGGCGTGAGTCTTGTCTCGGCCAGGTCGGCGGGGCGGGGGCGCGAGCGCGTACGGCGCCGTGGAGGGGGCGCGCGGCGCCGTACGACGGGGCGGGACCGCTCCGGTCCGGGCGGCCGGGGGCGGCGGCCCGATCCGGTCAGCGGACGCGGGCCTCCGCCATGCGCTGCTCGGCGATCCGGTCGGCCGCCGCGGCCGGCGGAATGCCGTCCGCCTTCGCACGTGCGAATATCTCCAGCGTGGTGTCGAAGATCTTCGCGGCCTTCGCCCGGCACCGGTCGAAGTCGAACCCGTGCAGCTCGTCCGCGACCTGGATCACGCCGCCGGCGTTGACCACGTAGTCGGGCGCGTAAAGAACCGACCGGTCGGCCAGGTCCTTCTCCACACCCGGATGCGCGAGCTGGTTGTTGGCCGCGCCGCACACCACCTTGGCGGTGAGCGCGGGCACGGTCGCGTCGTTCAGCGCGCCGCCGAGCGCGCACGGCGCGTAGACGTCCAGGCCCTCGGTGCGGATCAGCGCGTCGGTGTCCGCCGCGACCGCGACCTCGGGGTGCGCGTCGGTGATCCGGCGCACCGACTCCTCGCGCACGTCGGTGATCACCACGCGGGCGCCGTCGCCGAGCAGGTGCTCGACGAGGTGGCGGCCCACCTTGCCGACGCCCGCGATCCCGACCGTGCGGCCGCGCAGCGTCGGCTCGCCCCACAGGTGCTGGGCCGAGGCCCGCATCCCCTGGAAGACGCCGAAGGCCGTGAGCACCGAGGAGTCCCCGGCGCCGCCGTTCTCGGGCGACCGGCCGGTGGTCCAGCGGCACTCGCGGGCGACGACGTCCATGTCGGCCACGTACGTGCCGACGTCGCACGCCGTGACGTAGCGCCCGCCGAGCGAGGCCACGAACCGGCCGTAGGCGAGGAGGAGTTCCTCCGTCTTGATCTTCTCCGGGTCGCCGATGACGACGGCCTTGCCGCCCCCGTGGTCGAGACCGGCCAGGGCGTTCTTGTACGACATCCCGCGCGAGAGGTTCAGCGCGTCGGCGACGGCCTCCGCCTCGGAGGCGTACGGGTAGAAGCGGGTGCCGCCGAGGGCCGGGCCCAGGGCGGTGGAGTGGAGGGCGATGACGGCCTTGAGGCCGGTGGCACGGTCCTGGCAGAGCACGACCTGCTCGTGTCCCCCCTGGTCGGAGTGGAACAGGGTGTGCAGTACGTCGTCAGGCACGCCGGTCACATCGGTCACGGTGGTGACTCCCAAGTACGAAGCGGCGGAAGCCCTCCTGAGGGTGGGGAGAGCCCCGGACCGACCGGCGCGGCCGGCCCGATGGGCAAGAGCGTAAGTCCTCGGACGGCGCGCATCTCCCCCCGTGCGAAGGATCACCCCCTGGGGGTACGGCCATGACACGATGCGCTCCATGTCGGTGGTGTCTTCGGTGCTCGTCCCCTACACGTCCTATCTCCGGGTCTACGAGCCGCTCGCCGCGTTCGCGGAGCCGGAGCGCGGCCACTGGGCGCGGTACGCGCGGCGTCCGGACCGCCCCACGGCCCAGGACGAGCTGCGCCGCTCGCTCGCGGACCTGGCGCCGACGCCTCCGGTGGGGGTGCCCGTGCACGAGAGCGGCGACGCGTTCGTGGCGGAGCTGGACGGCGCGGTGTGCGTCTGCCCGTGGCGGACCAGGTTGCGGGGGTGGCTGGCCCTGGAGGAACTGGAGGGCATGTTTCCGGCCAACGTGCTGGACGTTCTGCTGCCGCCGGTGGTGCGGGGTCAGGCGCGGGCGGACCACGAGCGCTGGCGGCGGCGGCACCCGGACGCGCGGCCGTGGATCCGCACCACGGTCTGGCAGGTCCCGGTGCGGTGGTTCGTCCTCTTCCACGACGACGAGCGGGAGTACGCCCCGGCGGACGGCGGCGGCGCGGGGCCGGTCCTGCGCTACCGCACCCCGATGGTCGAGGCCCGGCGGCGGCTGGCGCGGGCGCTGCGCACGCTCCGGGAGAACCTCGCCGAGGGTCCGTTGACGGAAGGGCTGGTGGACGTGGGCCGCTGGCTGGAGGAGTTCCACCCGCGCTCGCTGGTCGAGCTGGACTACGGCGGCCTGGTGCACGCGCTCCCGGCGGAGGGGCTGGCCGCGGACCGGTCGGCGGCGGACGTGGCGGAGGGGCTCGCCGCGCTGCGGGACGGCGACGGCGAGGGTGCGAGCGCGGCGTACGCGCGGCTCGCGGAGCGCTGGCGGGCCGTCAGGGACCGGCAGTTCACCAATTGACGTGAAAAGACCCACAGCGGCATCAACGTGATGGAACCGGGGCATCCTTCATCCAGGACGGTCGGCAGGCCGGTGGGACGGAGGGAGGAGAGCGCGCGGGCCGCCACGGCGGAGGGCGGCGACGACGACGGCAGGGAACTGACGGGTCGTGAACCTGCGTCCCGTGGGTCACGTGGGGTGAGGGAGGCGGAAGCACAGTGACCGCGCTCAGGACCTACGTCCCGAACCGGGCCTTTGCCTCAAGCGTGATGGACAGCACTAACGGGGCCCTTGCGCCCTTCCCTACTCCTCGTGCCAAAATAGGACAAGGAGTCCGGGGAGGGCTCCTTCTGTCCAAGTAGGGGCAGAATGCTCAGCATTGCACTCTATGGGGGGTCTGACGACTCCTGATCGCTCTGTGACTGATCGTCACGGTTGGGTGACTGTCCGCTATGGCATGGTCCATCGGCTTCCGTCGCTGATGAACACCTGGGAGGGCAATTCCATCGGTTTGGCCGACGTGGCTGGGCGGATGGTGTAGTTGTAGTGCCGAGGACAAGCCGTTCGTCCTATAACCGACTCGGCCCGCGTTCGCCATTTCGGGCAACGCGGGTCAAGGTGCAGAATTTAGAGGAAAGAACCGAGAAGGTTCGGTTCTCCCGAGGAGGCCGCTCATGACCGCTCGCACCCCTGATGCCGAGCCGCTGCTGACCCCGGCTGAGGTTGCCACGATGTTCCGCGTGGACCCGAAGACGGTCACCCGTTGGGCCAAGGCTGGCAAGCTCACGTCCATCCGCACGCTCGGTGGACACCGCCGGTACCGCGAGGCGGAGGTCCGCGCCCTGCTGGCGGGCATTCCGCAGCAGCGCAGCGAGGCCTGACACACCCCTGTCGCGCCGCAGCAGCACAGCATCACCGACAGGGCGGTTTCCGGGTCCCCCAACCCTGCCGCCCGCCCCATAGCTCCACTCGACGGACGCCTGCCCCAACGGGCGTCATACCTGTGTCCCATGGGTGCGTCATCTCGATCGCGTTGGACTCCGCCGGGTCCAGCGCGATCTTTTTTGTGCCCTCCGGCAGGGCTGGCCGGGCCTCGGGGCGGACCGCCCGGTGCGGGTCCGCCGGGGCTTCGACGGGCCGTTCAGAACCGGGCGGTCGGTCCGCTTCGGGGTCGCTCGGACGGTGTTCGTGGGCCTGTGCGCGGGTCTGTGGGGGAGTGTGGGTGAGCGTCCGGGACGCGGCGGGACAGCTCCGGACGGAACGGTCCCCGTCGAGCGGCCACCCCCGTGCAATTGCACATATTAAATTCACCACTTGTAGGAGAGGCGTAAATTCCCCCGGTCGGAAAAGTCATCCGGTGACTACCGTCACACCGCGCGGAGCTTGCCAACCCCGCTGTCCGCCACTTATCAGCCTGCCACCGCGCGGGCGCGGAAGCACTCGGCCGATGGTCACGTCGTGGCGGGCCTTTCGTCCTCGCCCCGGCCCGGCCGCCCCGCGGGGGCGTCGGCGGCCTCGTGGCGTCCGGCGCCGCTACGGGGCCCCTCGGGGGCGCGCGGGGCCTCCTGGGCCGCTGCGGGGCTCCCTGCCCCGCCCTGCGGGTCCGCGCCGGTCGGTGACGGAGCGTCGCCCTCGCGGCGGTCCGGGGGCTCCGCGGGACCCGCCGGCTCCGCGGCCTCCGCCCGTTCCATGGCGAGGCGCAGGAGCCGGTGGCAGATGGGGCAGTGCCGGGTGAGGTGGCGGTAGCCGGAAGCGGCCGCCAGATGGGCGCGCAGCAGCGCGCGGGTCTCATGGCGTGCGGTGGACGCGGACATACGAGCCACCTCCCGGTGGGCCCGGCCGCCCCGTCGGGGATCGGCGGCGGGCGGGGGACAACCTGTGACTCTCCGGGGTACCCGTGGTGTACGCCGCCGTCAAGACGCGCGAAAGCCCGGATCGATGCGATCCGGGCTTTCGTCACTGCGGTCCTGACGGGATTTGAACCCGCGGCCTCCACCTTGACAGGGTGGCGAGCACTCCAAACTGCTCCACAGGACCAGGTTTTCGCCGCTTGCCTTGCGGCTCGCTGCGAAACCAGACTGTACAGGAGGGAAGAGGTCCAGGTCGACTTCACTCCTGGTGGTGACGCCGTCACCGCCGCGGAGGGCCTTCCACCGGCCCCCGTACCGCCGAGGGGCGGGGCCCCTCGGCGGCCCCCGCGTCAGGGCGCCGCGGCGTCGATCGCCTTCACGATCCGCTTGTCGGAAACGGGGAACGCGGTGCCCAGTGCGTGCGCGAAGTAGCTGACCCGCAGCTCCTCGATCATCCAGCGGATGTCCAGCACCTCCTGCGGCACCGGCCTGCCCTGCGGGAGCTGTTCGAGGAGCCAGGCGTACTCGTCCTGCATCTCGTGGACCTTGGCCATGCGCGTGGTGTCCCGCTGCACGGCCGTCGGCATCTGCTGGAGCCGCCGGTCGGCCGCGACGAGGTAGCGCATCAGGTCCGGCAGCCGGCGCAGCCCCGTCGCCGTAACGAAACCGGGCGGTACGAGACGGGCCAGTTGCTCGCGGACGTCGGCGACGTTGGCGAGCAGGGTCGGGCTGCCGGTGGACTTCAGCCGGCGCTCGCACGCCTGCCAGGCGGCCAGGATCTGCTGGACCTGGTCGATCGTGCGGACGGTGAGGTCCACCAGGTCGGCGCGGACCTTGTCGTACAGCGTCCGGAACGCCTTCTCGTCCCACGCGGGGCCGCCGTGCGCGGCGATCAGCCGGTCGGCGGCGGCGGTGGCGCAGTCCTCGAAGAGGGCCTGCACCGACCCGTGCGGGTTGCGGGACAGGGCGAGCTTCTGCTGGTTGGTCAGCCGGTCGGAGGCGAACTTCGCCGGGTGCACCGGGATGTTCAGCAGGATCAGGCGGCGGGTGCCGCGCCACATCGCCTGCTGCTGCTCGGCCTCGGTGTCGTAGAGCCGTACGGCGACGGTGTCGCCCTGGTCGACGAGGGCGGGGTACGCCTTCACCGGCTGGCCGGCCCGGCGGGTCTCGAAGACCCGGTCCAGCGTGCCGATCGTCCAGTCGGTGAGGCCCGAACGCTCGATGGACTCGCCCGTGGGCCCCGCGGTCGCCGCGGCGGCCTTGGAGAGGGCCTGGCGGGCCTTCGGGCGCAGCCGCAGCCGCAGCGCCTCCAGGTCCTTGTCCTCGGCGACCTTGCGCCGCCGCTCGTCGACGATCCGGAACGTGACCTTGAGGTGGTCCGGGACCCGGTCCAGGTCGAAGTCGTCCGCGGTGACCGGCACGCCGACCATCCGCTGGAGCTCGCGGGCCAGGGTCTGGGGCAGCGGCTCCTGGAGCGGGACGGCCCGGTCCAGGAACGCGTCCGCGTAGTTCGGCGCGGGGACGTAGTGCCGGCGGATCGGCTTCGGCAGCGAGCGGATCAGCTCGGTGACGACCTCCTCGCGGAGTCCGGGGATCTGCCAGTCGAAGCCCTCGGCGGTGACCTGGTTGAGCACCTGGAGCGGGATGTGGACGGTCACGCCGTCCGCGTCCGCGCCGGGCTCGAACTGGTACGTCACCTTGAAGGAGAGCTTGCCCTGGCGCCAGGTGTCCGGGTAGTCGTCCTTGGTGACGGCCCCGGCCTTCTCGTTGATGAGCATCGAGCGCTCGAAGTCGAGCGCGTCCGGCTCCTCGCGCTTCTTCTGCTTCCACCACGCGTCGAAGTGCGCCCCGGAGACGATGTGCTCCGGAATCCGCTGGTCGTAGAAGTCGAACAGGGTCTCGTCGTCCACGAGGATGTCGCGGCGGCGGGCGCGGTGCTCCAACTCCTCGACCTCGCCGAGGAGTTTGCGGTTGTCGTGGAAGAACTGGTGATGGGTGCGCCAGTCGCCCTCGACCAGGGCGTTGCGGATGAACAGCTCCCGCGAGGTCTCCTGGTCGATACGGCCGAAATTGACCTTGCGCTGGGCGACGATCGGCACTCCGTAGAGCGTGACCCGCTCGTACGCCACCACCGCGGCCAGGTCCTTCTCCCAGTGCGGTTCGCTGTACGTGCGCTTGAGCAGGTGCTGGGCCAGCGGCTCGATCCACTCGGGCTCGACCTTCGCGTTGACCCGCGCCCAGAGCCGGGAGGTCTCCACCAGCTCCGCCGACATCACGAACCGGGGCTGCTTCTTGAACAGCGCCGAGCCGGGGAAGATCGCGAACTTGGCGCCGCGCGCGCCCAGGTACTCGTTCTTCTCGGTGTCCTTCAGCCCGATGTGCGACAGCAGTCCGGCCAGCAGTGAGGTGTGCACCGCCTGCTCGGGCACGGACTCGTCGGCCTTGGGCTCCTCGACGGCGATGCCCATCTGCTTGGCCACCGTGCGCAACTGCGCGTAGATGTCCTGCCATTCGCGGATGCGCAGGAAGTTCAGGTACTCCTGCTTGCACATCCGGCGGAACGAGGACGAGCCGCGCTCCTTCTGCTGCTCGCGGACGTAGCGCCAGAGGTTCAGGTACGCCAGGAAGTCGGACGTCTCGTCCTTGAACCGGGCGTGCTGCTGGTCGGCCTGCGTCTGCTTCTCCGAGGGCCGCTCGCGCGGGTCCTGGATGGAGAGCGCGGCGGCGATGACCATGACCTCGCGGGCGCAGCCGTTGCGGTCGGCCTCGATGACCATGCGGGCCAGGCGCGGGTCGACGGGCAGTTGGGAGAGCTTGCGGCCGAGCGGGGTGAGGCGCTGCCCGCCGCGCCCCTCCCGCGGGGACTTCTCGCCCGTCTCCAGCGCCCCCAGCTCCTGGAGGAGCTGCACGCCGTCGCGGATGTTGCGGTGGTCCGGCGGGTCGATGAAGGGGAACTTCTCGATGTCGCCGAGCCCGGCCGCGGTCATCTGGAGGATGACGGAGGCCAGATTGGTCCGCAGGATCTCCGGGTCGGTGAACTCCGGCCGGGTGAGGAAGTCGTCCTCGGAGTACAGCCGGATGCAGATGCCGTCCGACGTACGGCCGCAGCGGCCCTTGCGCTGGTTGGCGCTGGCCTGGGAGATCCGTTCGATCGGGAGGCGCTGGACCTTGGTGCGGTGGCTGTAGCGGGAGATGCGGGCGTTGCCCGGATCGATCACGTACTTGATGCCGGGGACGGTCAGCGAGGTCTCGGCGACGTTGGTCGCGAGGACGATGCGGCGCCCCGTGTGGCGCTGGAAGACGCGGTGCTGCTCGGCGTGGGAGAGGCGCGCGTAGAGCGGCAGCACCTCGGTGTGCCGGAGGTCGCGCTTGTTCAGCGCGTCCGCCGTGTCCCGGATCTCGCGCTCGCCGGAGAGGAAGACCAGGACGTCGCCGGGCGCCTCGCGGCCCAGCTCGTCGACGGCGTCGCAGATCGCGGTGATCTGGTCGCGGTCGGAGTCCTCGCCCTCGTCCTCGAGGAGGGGGCGGTACCGCACCTCGACGGGGTACGTCCGCCCGCTGACCTCCACGATCGGCGCCTCGCCGAAGTGGCGCGCGAACCGCTCCGGGTCGATGGTCGCCGAGGTGATGACGACCTTGAGGTCCGGCCGCTTGGGCAGCAGCCGGGCGAGGTAACCGAGCAGGAAGTCGATGTTCAGGGACCGCTCGTGGGCCTCGTCGATGATGATCGTGTCGTACGCCAGCAGCTCGCGGTCCGTCTGGATCTCGGCGAGCAGGATGCCGTCCGTCATCAGCTTCAGATACGTCGACTCCGGGTTCACCTGGTCGGTGAAGCGGACCTTCCAGCCGACGGTCTCGCCGAGCGGCGTCTTCAGCTCGTCCGCGACCCGCTCCGCGACCGTGCGGGCGGCGATGCGGCGGGGCTGGGTGTGCCCGATCATGCCCCGGACGCCGCGCCCCAGCTCCATGCAGATCTTGGGGATCTGCGTGGTCTTCCCGGACCCGGTCTCGCCGGCGACGATCACGACCTGGTGGTCGCGTATCGCCTCCAGGATCTCGTCCTTCTTCTGGCTGACCGGCAGCTCTTCGGGGTACGACAGGGCGGGCAGCCGGGCCGCGCGCGCCGCGAGCCGTTCGGCCGCCTTGCCCGCCTCGGCCGCGATCTCGTCCAGGACGGACTGTCGGGCCTCGGGCTTGCGGATGCGGCGCGCCCCTTCGAGGCGCCGGCCGAGCCGGTTCGCGTCGCGGAGTGAGAGCTGTCCGAGCTGGGACTGGAGATCAGCGAAGGAAGTAGACATACGGGTCCCAGGATCTCACCCGGCCCCGAGGAGTGGCGACCTCATTTCCCGCGGAGTGCGTCACGCACCGGACCCGTACGCGGTGACCGAGGCGGCGGGCGCGATCACGGCACGTACCATTTCGGGCAGTCGAACGCTCGCCCCGCCCGCCCAGCCGGAAAGGCCCGCCCGTGTCCCGTCAGCAGTGGTGCGCCCTGGCGGCGCTGCTCGCGGTCGTCGTGGGGCTGCTGTGCGGACCGGCGGCGGGGGCGGGGCCGGCCGGAGCGCCCGAGGCGCCCGTGTCCGCGGCGCCCGCCTCCGTACCGGAGGCCGCCCACGCCCCGGAAGCCTCAGCCGCGGCGGAGGACGGCGGGGTCCCCGGCTGCGGGAGGTCGCAGGACCACGACGGCGAGCCCGCCGTGCCCTCCCGCGCCCGCGCCGGGTGCGACCTGGCGCCGGGCCTCGCCTCCTGGGGGCTGCCCGCCGCGACGGGCGCGCTGCCGGCCGCGCCGTCGCCGGACATACGGGTGCGCGCGCCGGTCCCCGCCACACCGACCCCGGTCCAGCTCTCCGTGCTGCGGGTGTAGGCCGGCCCGCGCCGTCCGCACCCCTGCCCTCTTCCCGCACCACCAGCACGGAGCGCCGTATGCCCACGCCCCGGAACACCCGGCCCGCCACGTCCTCGAACGCCAAGCCCTCCTCGCGCAAGCCCCTGGTCTACGGAGCGGCGGTCGTCCTCGCCGCCGGCCTCCTCGGCTTCGCCTCCTACCGCGCCACCGCCCCCGACGGCGCCTCCCCCGGCGCCGCGTCCGCCCCGGCCGCCGAGGTCACCGCCGACCCGCGGGAGGGCGTCTACCCGGAGCTGGCGAAGCTCGCCCGCCGCGACGCGGACGACAAACTGGCCACCGGCCGCGCGGACGCGCCCGTCGTCCTGATCGAATACGCCGACTTCAAGTGCGGCTACTGCGGCAAGTTCGCCCGCGACACCGAGCCCGCGCTGATCGAGAAGTACGTGAAGGACGGCACGCTGCGCATCGAGTGGCGCAACTTCCCGATCTTCGGCGAGGAGTCGGAGACCGCCGCGCGCGCCGCCTGGGCCGCCGGGCAGCAGGACCGCTTCTGGGAGTTCCACCGGGCCGCCTACGCCGAGGGCGCGAAGGAGAAGGGCTTCGGCAAGGACCGGGTCGAGGCGCTGGCCGCAGAGGCCGGGGTGAAGGACCTCGCCCGGTTCAGGAAGGACCTCGACGGCCCGGCCGCCCGGCAGGCGGTCGCCGCGGACCAGGAGCAGGCGTACGGGATCGGCGCCACGTCCACCCCGTCGTTCCTGATCAACGGCCGCCCGATCGCGGGCGCCCAGCCGGACGAGACGTTCACCGAGGCCATCGAGGCGGCCGCCGAGCAGGCGAAGGCGGCCGGCACGGCGGGGAGCACCGGGGTGCCCGCCAAGTGACGGCCGACATCGGCTACTTCGCGGCCTTCCTCGGCGGGCTGCTCGCCCTGGTCAGCCCGTGCAGCGCCCTGCTGCTCCCGGCCTTCTTCGCGTACTCCATCGACTCCGCCTCGCGGCTGCTGGCCCGTACCGGCATCTTCTACGCCGGCCTCGCCACCACCCTCGTCCCGCTCGGCGCGGCCGGCAGTTACGCGGGCCGGCTGTTCTACGGGCACCGCGACGCCCTGGTGACGGGGGCGGGCTGGCTGATCATCGCCCTGGGCGCGGCGCAGATCGTCGGCCTGGGCTTCGCCTCGCGGCGGATCGCGGCCCTCAGCGGCCGCATTCGCCCCACCACGGCGTTCTCCGTCTACGCCCTGGGCGCGGTCTACGGGTTGGCCGGATTCTGCGCGGGTCCGATCCTCGGCAGCGTCCTCACCGTCGCGGCGGTCAGCGGCAGCCCGGTCTACGGGGGACTGCTGCTGGCCGTCTACGCGCTGGGCATGGCGGTCCCGCTGTTCGTGCTGGCGCTGCTCTGGGAGCGCTTCGACCTCGGCCGCCGCGCCTGGCTGCGCGGCCGGACCGTCCGGCTCGGCCGGTTCGAGCTGCACACCACGTCGCTGCTGTCGGGGCTGTTCTTCATCGCCCTGGGCGCGCTGTTCCTCGTGTACGACGGGACGACCGCGCTGCCCGGACTGCTCGGGGTCGACGCCTCGTTCGCGGTCGAGCAGCGGGCGCAGGACCTGGGCGGGCGGGTCCCGGACGCGGCGCTGCTGGGGGCCGTGGTGGTCGTCGTGCTGCTGGTCCTGGGCGTGCGGGTCGTACGGAGCCGGCGGAAGGCCGGAGCGGAGGCGGAGGCGGAGGCGGAGGCGGAGGTCGACGCGACGGTGTGACACGGCGAGGGCCCTGGTCCCAGGGTTCCGGGTCGCCTCGACAAGCACGACCCACGACCGTCGGCCCCGCCCGCCCCGACGTCGGTGTGCGACCGGAGCACGGCGCGGAGGGAGCTGCCCGGCGACCTGCGGCGGTGCTCGACCTCGGCTGCCTGGAGTGCGTGGCGACCGAGCGCGGCTGCCTGGAGCGCATGGCGTTCGAGCGCGGCTGCCCGGAGTGCGTGGCGTTCGAGCGCGGCTACGTCACGAGTGTCCCCGAGGGCTGGTTCCGCATCTCGACGTTCCGCGACTCCGGCCGCGTGACCTCGCTCAACGGGAAGCCCTGGGAGACGACTGCTCCCAGGGCCTCCCGTGCCGGCGCACGCAACGAGAACGCCTCGACGGCAGGCCGTCGAGGCGTTCTCGGTGTGGTGGCTGGGGCCGGGATCGAACCGGCGACCTATCGCTTTTCAGGCGATCGCTCGTACCAACTGAGCTACCCAGCCACGCAGCCGCTGGGGCTGCAGCGGTCCTGACGGGATTTGAACCCGCGGCCTCCACCTTGACAGGGTGGCGAGCACTCCAAACTGCTCCACAGGACCAAGCAATGTGCGAAACAAGTCTCGCACACGGTAAAACGTGCCCCCAACGGGATTCGAACCCGTGCTACCGCCTTGAAAGGGCGGCGTCCTGGGCCACTAGACGATGAGGGCTAAGGGCCCGCCTGTTCGCTTTGCAGCGCGTCGGGGACGTGAGAAGCATATGGGATGGGTGGAGCTATCGCCAAAACGGTTTACGGCGAGGGCGTCGGGCGCGCGGGGGAGCGCGTCGGGGACGGGGCGGACGGCGTGGGCGAGGGGGCGCCCTTCTTCAGGTTCTCCTCCGGAAGATGGCGGCTGACCTCGGCCGTCGTCAGCCCGAGACCGCCCAGCGTGATCTCGTCCCAGGCCTGGAGGCGGCGGGTGGAGCGGTCCATGTAGAGCACCGAGGCGCGCACCTTCTCCGGCTTCTCGTTCTGCACCGCGCGCAGTCCGCCGCCGCCCGTGGAGCCCTCGACCTTCAGCCGCGTGCCGAGTTCGAGCTGCTCGTTGACCCGGTGGTGGACGTGGCCGGAGAGGACCAGCGGGACCGTGCCGTCGGTCTCGCGGGCGGTCTTCGGATCGTGGGCGACCGCGATGTCGACCGGGGCGCCCGCGCGCTCCTGGTCGCGCAGGGCCGACGCCAGGCGCATCCCCTCCAGCCGGGCGGCCTGGTCGCCCCCGACCGGCTTCGACCGGTCCGGGGTGAACTGGGCGTCGCCGGTGCCCGCGATCCGCAGCCCGCCCACGTCGACCGCCGCGCCGTCGTCGAGGACGCGCACGTTCGGGAGCGTCCGCAGGTGGTCCTGGGTGTCCTGCGAGTCGTGGTTGCCGCGCACCCAGACGTAGGGCGCGCCCAGGCCGCGGATCGGGTCGAGGAACCCGTTCTCCGCGGTGGACCCGTGGTCCATGGTGTCTCCGGAGTCGATGATCACGTCGATCTCGTACTGCTTCACGAGCGAGGCGATGATGTGCCAGGCGGCCGGGTTGAGGTGGATGTCGGAGACGTGCAGGACCCGGATGGTGCCGGGGTCGGGCTGGTAGACGGGGAGCGTGGAGGTCGCGTCGTACAGCTTGGTGACGTTGGTGACCAGGCGGGCCAGCTCCCGCTGGTAGACGTCGAACTCGGTGACGATCGACCGGGCGTCGCCGACCAGGGACGGGGCGCTGGAGAGCAGCCCGGAGAAGCGCGGCTCCAGGACGGACTTGGGGTTCCAGGTGGCGTACGCGCTGACGCCGGAGGCGGCCAGCAGGGCCAGGGCGAGCCCGCCGGCGGCCAGGGCGCGGCGGGGGCGGCGGTAGACGACGAGGCCGAGCGCGGTCGCGCCGGTGAGGACGGCGACGCAGGAGCGCACGGCCAGCTCGCGGGTGCCGGAGGCGACGTCGCGGGTCACCTCGTCCTGGAGTCCGGAGAACCGTTCCGGCTGGTCGACCAGGGCCTGCGAGCGCTCCGGGTCGAGGCGGTCCACGTCCACGTCCAGCCGCAGCGGCGCGATGTGCGAGTCCAGCTCCAGGGCCCCGAGCGGCGACACGTTGATCTTGCTGCCGCCGGTGAGCGACGGGCGCAGGGTCATCGTGGTGTCCATGGGGCCGACCGGCGTACGGATGCTCCCCACGGCGAGCAGCCCGAGCCAGGCCCCCAGCGCGACGACGGCGACCATGCCGAGGGCGCGCGCGAACGGGCGTCCGGCGAGGCGCGCGCGGGGCGCGAGAGGTGAGGAGTGGTGCGCGGGGGTGCGCGCCGGGGTGTGTGCGCAGGACGTCGGGCGGGGCTGCCGGGTGAGGCGGTGCCGTATGCGGTCGGCTGCGGCACGGAACGGGACGCGGACCATTGGGCCCGTATGCCCCGGTACGGCCCGGCCCATGCGCGATCACCGGGCGGGGCGGCGGCGCGGGGGAGCGGTCGGGGGCGCGTGCGGCCTGCCCGCGGAGGCCCCCGTACGCGACAATGGCCGGGTGCTGGAGATGACGCGCGAACAGTTCGAGGAGCTGGTGAGCCAGGCTCTGGACCGGATTCCGCCGGAGTTGACGCGGCTGATGGACAACGTGGCGGTCTTCGTCGAGGACGAACCGGACCCCGGCGACCCCGACCTGCTCGGACTCTACGAGGGCACCCCCCTCACCGACCGCGGCGAGTGGTACGCCGGGGTGCTGCCGGACCGGATCACCATCTACCGGGGGCCGACGCTGCGCATGTGCGACTCGCAGGAGGACGTCGTCGCGGAGACCGAGATCACCGTGGTCCACGAGATCGCCCACCACTTCGGCATCGACGACGACCGGCTGCACGCCCTGGGCTACGGGTGAGCGCACCCGCCCCCGGACCCCTGCCGCCGCCCGGCCCGCCCGCCGCCCCGCAGGGCCGGGTGCTGGCGGCGGTCGCGGCGGGCGGCGCGCTCGGCGCCCTCGCCCGGTACGGGGCCCTGGCGCTGTGGCCCGCGGGCGGCGACGGCTTCCCGTGGACGGTCCTCGCGGTCAACGCGAGCGGCTGCGCCCTCATCGGCGTGCTGATGGTGCTGACCGTCGAGCGGGGCCGGGTGACGCACCCGCTGGTGCGCCCGTTCCTCGGGGTCGGCGTGCTCGGCGGCTTCACGACCTTCTCGACGTACGCCGCCGACGTCGCGGGCCTCCTGACGCGCGGGGAGACCGCGACGGCCCTCGGGTACGCGGCGGCGACGGCGGCGGCCGCGCTGGGCGCGGTCTGGTCGGCCGCCTCGGCGACGCGGGCGCTGCTGGACCGGGACGGGGGCCGGACGGCGTGAACTGGCTCCTGGTCATGGCCGGCGGGGCGGCCGGCGCGTCCCTGCGCTATCTGGCGGACCGCGCGGTGCGGGTGCGGCAGGGTCCGGGCACCCCGTACGTCTTCCCGTGGGGCACCTTCGCGGTCAACGCGGCGGGCAGCCTGCTGCTCGGGCTCCTGACCGGGGCGGCGGTCTCCTCCGCCGCCCCGGCCTCCTCCCCGGCGTACGCCCTGCTCGCCACGGGCCTGTGCGGGGCGCTGACGACGTACTCGACGTTCTCGTACGAGACCCTCCGGCTGGCCGAGACGGGCCGGACCTTCCTGGCCGCGGCCAACGTGGCGGCGTCCGTGCTGGTGGGGCTGGGCGCGGTGTTCCTGGGGACGCAGGTGGCGGGCGGGTTCACCGGGGGGTAGGGCGGGCGGCGCGTGTCGCGGGGCGGGGGCGTGGGCGGGCGGCGCGTGGGGGCGTGTGGCGGTGCGGCTGCTCGGGGGTGGGGCGCGAGCCTGTGTCGGCGGGTTACGCGGGCGGGGCGCGGAGGCGGGCGTCGGTGCGGCCGCTCGGGGGCGGGTTCGCGGAGGCGGGCGTCGGTGCGGGGGCCGCGCGCCGGTGTGGGCGCGGGGGGCGCGAGCCGGTGTCGGCGGGTTACGCGGGGCGGGGCGCGGAGGCGGGCGTCGGTGCGGGGGCCGCGCGCCGGTGTGGGCGCGGGGGCGTGCGTCGGTGCGGCCGCTCGAAGGCGGGGGCGCGGGGCGCGGGGGTCGCGAGCCCGGTGTCGGCGGGCTCCGGGCGTGGCGGTGGGGGTCTGGTTCGGGGTGGCGTCGGCCGGGCGGGGGCCGGGGTGTGGCGGTCGGGTGACCGTTCGGGCGTGTCTCCGGCGGGGTCGGGGGAGTTGGGCACGGTGCGACGCCGTACCACCCCGCCGCTGCGACCGCTCCGGCCCGCGCGGTGTCGCGCTGCCGTAACCCGTCCCCGTCCCCGTCACCGCGCTCCCCGCCCCGCGCCCGCCCGCCGTTCCCTCTTCCCGGAGGTGCCACCCGTGCGCCACTTGTCCGCCCCCGTCCGCTGGGCAGCCGTCACCGCGCTGACGATCGCCGCGTCCACCGGCTGTATGAGCGTCGGCGAGGACGGCGCCAGGCCGGGGCCCACGCGGTCCGACGTGCCGAAGGGGTCGGCCGCCGACCCGGCCGGGGCCACGACGCCCCGCACCGGGCGGGCCGGGGCCCACGGCGGCGACGCCCACCCGCAGTCGGACCGGGAGGTCCCCGAGGGCGGCGGCCCCCGCCCGGACGCGTCCCGGAGCGGGCGGCCGGCCGCGGAGAAGGGGGCGCGTCCCCGGCCCGGCGCTCCGCAGCCCACCCGCGGGCGCCCGACCCCGACGCCCACGCCCTCCACGCCGGGGCCGGGGGAGGAGCCGCCCGCCACCCCGCAGCCCCCGCCCCCTCCGCCGCCTCCGCCCCCCTCGACGCCCGCCCCGGAGCCGGAACCGGAACCCGAGCCGCAGCCCACCCAACCCCCGGAACCGCCCCCCTCGACCACGCCCGCCGGACACCTGCGCACCTACGCGCTGCACGGCCCGCACGGCACCGTGGCGATGCGGACTCCGGAGGCATCACCGCAGGTGGGAGCGGTGTAACGGGGGGCGGCTTGCGCAAAGTGGGGGAGGGTGCGTATGGTAGTAGATCGTTTGATCCCATTGCCCGGCGCCGACACAGAAGAGCGCCGTGTGGCGCGTACTCTCCCTTGCCGTGGCTGGACCGCATTGAGGCGGTCGAAATTGCGAATCACGGAGTTATGGGCGCGTGCCGAGACTCCGGAAGGTTTCGCATTTCGCATGTCAATTTCCAGTTCTGACCGCACCGTCATGCCCGAGAACATCGACAACGCCGAGCTCACCGAGCTCGTCGAGGCCGCTGTGACCGAGGCCCCCGCCGGCGCCACCGCCCCGGCCGCCCCCGTCGAGGAGAAGTCCGTGGCCGACTTCGTCGCGGACGCGCAGGCCGAGGAGGCCTCCGCCGACACGACGGAGACGCCGGAGGCCGACGTCGAGACGGCCGAGCCCGCCGACGCCGAGCCGACCGTCACCTTCGGCTCCCTGGGCCTGCCCGAGGGCATCGTCCGCAAGCTCGCGCAGAACGGTGTGACCGCCCCCTTCCCGATCCAGGCGGCGACCATCCCGGACGCCCTGGCCGGCAAGGACATCCTCGGCCGCGGCCGTACGGGCTCCGGCAAGACGCTCTCCTTCGGCCTGCCGCTGCTGGCCACGCTGGCCGGCGGCTCCACCGAGAAGAAGAAGCCGCGCGGCATCATCCTCACGCCGACCCGTGAGCTGGCGATGCAGGTCGCGGACGCGCTGCAGCCCTACGGCGACGTGCTCGGCCTCAAGATGAAGGTCGTCTGCGGCGGTACGTCGATGGGCAACCAGATCTACGCGCTGGAGCGCGGCGTCGACGTCCTCGTCGCGACGCCGGGCCGCCTGCGCGACATCATCAACCGCGGGGCCTGCTCCCTCGCGAACGTCCAGGTCGCCGTCCTCGACGAGGCCGACCAGATGTCCGACCTGGGCTTCCTGCCCGAGGTCACCGAGCTGCTCGACCAGATCCCCGGCGGCGGCCAGCGGATGCTCTTCTCCGCCACCATGGAGAACGAGATCGGCACGCTGGTCAAGCGCTACCTCACCGACCCGGTCACGCACGAGGTCGACAGCGCCCAGGGCAACGTGACGACCATGTCGCACCACGTCCTGGTCGTGAAGCCGAAGGACAAGGCGCCGGTCACCGCCGCCATCGCCGCCCGCAAGGGCCGCACGATCATCTTCGTCCGCACCCAGCTGGGCGCCGACCGCATCGCCGAGCAGCTCATCGAGTCCGGCGTGAAGGCCGACGCGCTGCACGGCGGCATGACCCAGGGCGCCCGTACGCGGGTCCTGGAGGACTTCAAGAAGGGCTACGTCAACGCGCTCGTCGCGACCGACGTGGCCGCCCGAGGCATCCACGTCGACGGCATCGACCTGGTCCTGAACGTGGACCCGGCCGGCGACCACAAGGACTACCTGCACCGCTCGGGCCGCACCGCCCGCGCCGGCAAGTCCGGTGTAGTCGTCTCGCTGGCGCTCCCGCACCAGCGCCGCCAGATCTTCCGCCTGATGGAGGACGCGGGCGTCGACGCCTCGCGCCACATCGTGCAGGGCGCGGGCGTCTTCGAGCCGGAGGTCGCCGAGATCACCGGCGCCCGCTCGCTCACCGAGGTCCAGGCCGACTCCGCGAACAACGCCGCCAAGCAGGCCGAGCGCGAGGCCGCCGACCTGACGAAGCAGTTGGAGCGCGTCCAGCGCCGTGCCGTCGAGCTGCGCGAGGAGGCCGACCGCCTGGTCGCCCGTGCCGCCCGCGAGCGGGGCGACGACCCGGAGGCGGCGGTGGCCGAGGTGGCCGCCGAGGCCGAGGCCGCCCTCGTGGCAGCCGTCTCCGTACCGGAGCAGCCGGCCGCCCGCGACGAGCAGCGCCGCGACGAGCGGGGCAACTACGAGCGCCGCGACAACCGGGGCGGCGACCGCGGGGGCTACCGCGGCGGCAACGACCGCCGCGACGACCGCCCGTCCGGTGGCTTCCGCTCCGGTGGCGGCGACCGCCGTGACGACCGTGGTGGGCGTCCGTTCGAGCGTCGGGACAACGACCGTCCGTCGTTCAACCGCGACCGTCGTGACGAGCGTCCCTCGGGCGGTTTCCGCTCCGGTGGCGGCGACCGCCGCGATGACCGTGGTGGGCGTCCGTTCGAGCGTCGGGACAACGACCGTCCGTCGTTCAACCGCGACCGTCGTGACGAGCGTCCCTCGGGCGGTTTCCGCTCCGGTGGCGGCGACCGCCGCGATGACCGTGGTGGGCGTCCGTTCGAGCGTCGGGACAACGACCGTCCGTCGTTCAACCGCGACCGCCGCGACGAGCGCCCCTCGGGCGGTTTCCGCGCCGGCGGCAGCGACCGTCCGTTCAACCGCGACCGCCGCGACGACCGCCCCTCGGGCGGCTTCCGCCCCGGCGGCGGCGACCGCCCCACCGGTCGTCGTGACGACCACCGCGGCGCCAACACCGGAACCAACACCGGTACCTTCGGCCGCCGCGACGACAAGCCGCGCTGGAAGCGCAACGGCTGACACCGGCCCGGCCCCCCGGCCGAGCCCGTCCGCCTGACGGACCGACAGGGCCCGTACGCCACCGAACCGACTCGGTGCTGTACGGGCCCTGTTGCCATCCCCGACCCCCTCCACCCCCGGCGCCCCCACCCGCGGGCACCGCCTCCCACCGGGCACGACGCCCCGGACCGGGATACCGGATCGGCTGCCGGGCCCGGGCGGGCTATGCTCGGGGGTGATCGATCGAGGGCCGTTAGCTCAATTGGTCAGAGCAGCGGACTTTTAATCCGTTGGTTGTGGGTTCGAGTCCCACACGGCCTACCGACAGCAGGGCGAGGACAACCCCTCTGACCTGCTACTTAGCGCCTCGACCGGCTTCGGTCGGCCGGGGCGCTTCGTCTTTCTCCTCAACAGTCAGCGGCGAGGTCGGCTCGGCTGGCTCGTGGGGGCGGTTGTCGCGCGCGGCTAGCCGGATCCATAGAGACCGGTCAGCAACAGAGGCCATGCCCCCGCCGTACGCATCGCCACCCAGCCTGGAGCCAGCCAACCCCGCTGATGGGCGTGCGTAACGACGGCCGGCCCGGTCACCACACCTGGTGACCGGGCCGGCCGTCGGAGGGCGCCAAAGCCCCGACAGCAGCGTGAAGGGGCGTCACAGGCTCGCTGACCTCCGACGGCCTCATCCACGACTGGAACAGGCCGCCCCGCGCCCGATGTCTTCCGACACGGCGTTCGCCAGGTCGCTCGGGCGCGGGGCCGTGCTCGCCGGGGCCTGACGAGCCGGGTCATCGTGAAGGAGAAGGGATTGCCAGACCTGCTCCTGCGAAACGCGGATGCACGAACCGCAGGCGAACATGGCTGCCCGGGCGCCGGCTGCGCTCACGGGGCCGATCCACAGAACACGGGTCCAGCGCCGGCCGCAGTAGAGCCAGCAGATTCCGTCCGTCCATGTATTGCCGTCGTCAGTGTCTGCTGCGGCGGGTAGACCGCCGCGCGCGAACTCGGCGATGCCGGGTATGACCCCAGGTGCCACGGCCAGTTCTATGCACACAGCTCGGTCCTAGAGATCACTCGCTCGGGATAGCTGCCCCGGCCGGAGCTTGCTTGTCGGCGTCGGCGAAGAGGAGGGTGGATTCGGCCAGGATGTCCCTGCCGGACTCGCTCTTGTAGATCTCATCGACGCTGCCGAAGCGTGCTTCGGAGTAGTCCAGGTTGAGCAGGGCGGCTGCCTGGCGGACCGATGCCTCGTCGGGGCCCTCGATCTCGACGAAGGTGGGGAGGTCCGGCCAGGTGTCGAAGTCGAAGGCGACCTCTCCAAGGCGCCATTCCTCGCGGTAGTTCTCCTGGTAACGGACCTCGCGCATACCGAGGCCGCGCAGGATCTCGGCCATGGCGTGCAGGTCGGTGACCTCGGTCTCGATCTCGGTGGTGCCGTTGATCGTGGTGGCGTCGGTGACCTGCTTGAGCGTCAGCGTCGATCGCGTGCCCTCGTCCCGAAGTCGCACCCAGGCGCCTCCTTCGAGTGCGTCGTTCTCGAAGATCTTGCGGGTCAGGAGGGTGCGCGGGAACGCTTGCGTGGCGCCCAGGGCGGTCAGCCGGGTCTGAAGGCCGGTGACGTCGATGGCGAGGAACTTGGCCTCGTACTCGTGCTTCACGGGTTCGTCCTTCGTACTAGGAGGGGGTGCGGGCTGCGAGGAGCAGGCCCATCCGGTGGGTGTGGTCCTGGAGCTGGCCGATGTGGGCTCGCTCGGTGAACTCGTTCGTGCGCAGGGTCAGCAGGACGTCCCAGTCGCCGATGAAGTGGCACCTGAGCTTCTCGGGGGACGTGTAGTGCTCGATCAGGTGCTGGCGCTGGGTGATGGGCATCATGAACTCAGCCCCGTACAGGCCGTTCCGACCGACAGAGGACTGCATGCGGGTGACGAAATCAGCGAGCGGGCGATGATGGTTGGCACTGTAATGCCAGGAGCAGCTCGTCCAGATGGCATCGCAGAGCGTGCCCGAAGGCTCCCATTGGAGGAAGTCCTCCTCCACGGTCTGCACGCGGTCGTGGAGTGATTCGAGCTTGAGGCGGTCGACGAGGCCCATGGCGTGGGCCTGGTTGTCACCCGGGAGGATGACCTCGCCACCATGCAGAGCGAGCGGGTCGTGCTCTACCGCGATCACCTGGTAGCCGGCCGCGGCCAGGGGCAGGACGAATTTTCCGTCGCTCGCTCCCACGACCATGACCGTGGCGTCAGGAGCGGCACGCTCCTTCAGCGCGGCGAGGAACTGGGGGAAGAACGTGAGGGTGTGCTCCCACAGGCTCTGCGTATGCACGGTGGGGGGCTCCTCGCGTGTCGATGGACAGGATCGTCTGGAGGACCTCGTCGGGGTCCAGATGTGTGGTGTCCACGTGGTGCATCGGGAACTGGGCATAGGCGTCGGAAACGCGGTCTGCCATCTCTTCTGCCAGGACGTCCCAGCGGGAGACCGGTTTGATGCGCTCGGCGAGCCTGCGCTCCCGCTCGCCTTTGCCGCACGTCAGTTGGTACGTCACGGGCTGGGGCAGGCTGGGTGGGAGCCTGACGCCGAGGCTGGAGCCGAGTGCCTGGTGGTTGGCCAGGCAGCGGGCGAAGTAGCTCTCCACGACCACCGAGGTGCCTTCGGCCAGGAGGCGCCCGATCTCATCGGTCACGGTGAACAGCGCGGACAGGTAGAAGCACATCCGGGCTTCGGTGTTTCCACGCCGGTCCACCTCCCGGCGCAGCGGCTGGTAGAAGAGCGGTACGGTCGGGACCAGGACGGCACGGCGGGCCGCTGCCAGCATCGGGGCGATGGTCGACTTTCCGGTGCCACGGAGCCCTTCGAGGCTCTCGAACAGCGGACCGTCAGACACGGCCGTACACCACGTCCGGTACCGCGAGTGTGAGCTCGTCGGTGGGTGAGGGCCGGTGGTCGATGTGGTCGGCCAGCTTGTCGTACCAGAAGGCGTGCGAGTCCTTGCCAACTGCTTTGCAGGACATCGTGAGCGCGCCACGGGGGTCGGCCTCGATCCGCTCGATCTCGACGGGGCCCCCGTCGGGAGGGCAGGAGTCCGGGGCGCCGGCCTCGGACAGGTCCTCGTCGACGATCACCTCGATCTCCAGGTCGGCCGCATCCAGCCGGCCGCGAAGACGGGTGTAGGCCGCAGGGTCGGCGATCAGGAGCTCGGGGTGATCGGCAGCGTTGCCGACCGGCCGGAGGCAGTGCAGTTTCAGCTGCTCCACGCCGTAGCCCTGGAGTACGCGAGCGAGCGGCAGTACCTCTTCGATGTTGCGTGAGGTGACCGTCATGGTGGCTCCGGTGCGGACACCGAGGCGCTGGGCGATTTCGAGGGCGCTCAGCCCGCTGCGGTAGCTTCCGAACTTGCGGATGTGGTCGTTGGTCGAGCCGATGCCCTCCAGCGATACCCGGAGCAGGTCCAGGTCGGGGGCGATCTCGGTCAGCCGGCGCTCGATCCGGTAGCCGTTGGTGCAGATCTCGACCCGCAGGCCCAGGCCCCGCTTGGCGTACCGGAGAACCTGGGTGAGGTCCCGGTAGACGAACGGTTCGCCGCCCAGCAGGGTGACGGCCTCGGTGCCGTACTGATCGCGCATGAGGGTGATGAGGTTGATCGCCTCGTCCGCGGTGAAGGCGTCGGCGTGCTGGAGCCGCTTGCCGTGGAAGCAGTGCAGGCATTGGAAGTTGCAGCGGTAGAGCAGCTGCAGGTACAGCATCCGGATTCTGCGGATCCCGGTGATTTCGCTGATCACGAGGGTCTCCTTCGGGCGTTTGCCTGGTGGGAGACCTGATATTGGCGGGGCAGGTGCGGACCCCGTCACCGCGTATCGGGACGCTCCAAGGACGTCCTGGGACGTTTTAGGACGCCGCGAACGTCTCCAGGATCCCGAGGAGGCGAGCGGTGTCCACGAGATCGGGCAGCACCCTTTGAGCACCGGCAGCGGCCAGTTCCTCGGCGCTGTGGACGCCGGAGGCGACCGCGATGATCTCGGAGCCCGTAGCGATCGCGGCCTCAACGTCCCTGGGCGTATCGCCCACGAGCACGACGGGCACGTCACCTTGCGTACCTCGCAGCCGCTGAGCACGCTCACGGGCGACAGCAACCAGGTCCGGCCGGTGAAGAGCATCAGCACCATAGGCGCCAACTCGCAGATCGAGCAGGGAGTCAAGGCCGAAGGCCGATACCTTCACCCGCGCGTTGGCCGCGACATTTCCGGTGAGCACCGAGGACACCCAGGTACTGCGTACGGAGACTTCCTTCAAGATCTCACGCACGCCAGGCAAGGCTGTTCCGCGTTGGCTGAGCTCGGACAGACGCGCGGCACCCGCGGCCGTGAGAGCGTCCTCGACAGCAGCCCAGTCCGGCTCAGACACACCGTTTCGGTGGAACATGTCGCGCATGATCAAGCGATCCGTACGACCTTCCGTCCGCGCCGGCCCCATGGGCTCTCTCCCCGACAGCGCTGTGAAGGCAGCGGCGTAGATCTCCTTGCTGACCCCGGCATTCTCGATCAGCGTGTGGTCGATGTCCCACAGGACGATGAGCTCCATACGCCCAGCGTAAGCACCCTGGTCGTGCCGTCGATGTCCCGCAGAACGTCCCGGAACGTCCTTGCCGCTCCCGGCCCCTTCAGCTTCTATGGCACCTGTGAACGAGCGACTGCACTCCGTACTCGCCCAACGCGGCATCCCACCCGAATCCCTAGCCGAAGTCTGCGAGGTCGACCCCAAGACGGTGAGCCGATGGCTCGGCGGACGTGTTCCCCACGCCCGCCACCGCTTCCGCGTCGCCCGGCACCTGCGGGTGGAGGAGCTGTTCCTCTGGCCGGCGCCGGAACGCTCGGTCCTCCAGCAAGCCGCCGGGTCAGAGCAGGAGCTCGTCACGACCTACCAGAACAGAGCGAGCGTCCCACGGGACACTTGGCTGTCGCTGCTCAAAGGCGCGCAGGAGCAGATCAACGTCCTCGTGTTCTCCGGCACCTTCTTCGCCCAGTCCAACCCCCACGTCGCGAAGATGCTCGCCGAGCGTGCGTCGGACGGGGTGCGAGTGCGTCTCTGCTTCGGCGACTCGAACGGCCAGGCAGCAGCCATCCGGGGCCGGGAGGAGGGTATCGGCGACACCCTCGCCGCCAAGATCCGTGCCTCCCTCACCTACTACCGGCCCTTACTCTCCGAGGCAGGCTGCGAGGTGAGACTGCACGACACCACGCTCTACACCTCCATGTTCCGTTACGACAACAACCTCCTGGTCAACCCGCACGTCTGGGGCCAGCCGGCCAGCGCGAACCCCCTCCTGCATCTCCGCAGAGCTGACACCACGGGCTGGTTCGACAACTACGCTCAGAGTTTCGAAGCTGTCTGGGCCACCGCACGGCCCTGGACACCAGACCAGGAGGAGCCCTCGTCAGATGGGCAGGACTGAGTACTACAACGACCCCAAGGCCCCCAAGGCGAACACGCTCATCCCCGCCAACAACCTGCTCGTCGTTGACGACAACGGCGCCATACTCCTCCAGCGCCGCAGGGACACCGGCCAATGGGCCTTGCCGGGAGGCGCCCAGGACATCGGCGAGACAGCAGCCCAGTGCGCCGTGCGCGAGTGCCTGGAAGAGACCGGGATCATTGCCGAGATCACGGGCTTCCTGGGGGTCTACACGAACCCGAACCACATCGTGGCCTATACAGACGGCGAGATCCGCCAGCAGTACGAGAACACCTACATCGGCCGCCCCGTGGGCGGCGAGCCCGCCGTCAACGATGAAGCTGACGGCGTCCGCTACGTCCACCCCAACGATCTGGACGACTACGACATCCACCCCAGCATGCGCCAGCAGATCGGCGACTACCTGGCTGGCACATACCCTTATCTGGGCTGAGCCGCCAACGCCGCCTCCACCCGCCCTACGGCCGCCAGGATGTCCGGCGATGCCCGACGGATGAACCGCCCCACCACGCTGTCGGACCCGTATCGCCCGGTGATCTCGGCCAACCGAGCCTCGACCGTCGTGACCTGGCCGTCCGGTGTTGTCGTCATGTCGCAGTACACAAGTGCGTCCACAAGGCGCTGGTCGTCCAGAAGTGGAAACTCGGCTTCCAGCACGGCCCTCAAGCCGCGCTCCTCTGCCTCCAGCAACGCAAGCGAATGGTTGGCTACGAGCCGTACCAGCCGTTCGTCAGCAGCGTGGGCGTCACGCAGGAACCGAGCGCCGTCCAGCGGGTGAAAACCAGTGACGGCCAGGCGAGGCGCGTAACCCACGTCGTGCAGTACCGCAGCAGCAAGCAACAGGTCCGCCGCGTCCTCGACGAGCTCCGCCAGTTCGCTCCCGCGCCACGCGACCCCTTACGAGTGCATCCATCGACGAGGAAGCGGTTCGCTCAACTCCGCTTCAGCCACCGAGAACGCCCACTTCGACAGTGATCCATTCATGCTCCGCCGCCGCTCACCGCGCGCCGGAGGCGGGCAGGTTGAGTTCGCCAGTGGACAGCTCGTTCCGCATCAGGTCCTGGTAGCTCCGACTCTCGTGCTCAAGGAGAGCCGGCCCATCCTCCTCGCTCGTCTTCCCCGTCGCCGCGTACACCTCGACAGCAGCCACCCGAGCCCTGAGCGACTGCGTCTCCGAAAACTCCACCACCTGGGAAGCACTTGCCCCGGAGTGGATCCCCAACCAGGTGGCAGCCACCTGATGGCCGAACGCAAGTGTCATGGCGTTGGTGATGATTGCGTGATCTTGGGCTGCATTTCGACGGGACACAGGTACCACCATGGCAACAGGAAAGCGGCCGCGCAGCTACTTCTTGTAAGACGGGCCCCGGCAGTCACGCCCACCGGCTCGCCGAGAATCGGATGAGGGAGGAGCTGTGCGCGCTACTGGCCGCCGGGTTGTCCGCGGTTCACACCGGACTTGTCACTACCGCGCCCGCCGGGGCTCACCTGATCAGAGCGCAAGCTGGAGGGGCTCACTCGTAGGGGCCGAGGAACCGTGAGCCGTTCAGGTGGATCAGGTGATCAGGCGCGTCAGCCACCCGGGGCTTCGGTCTCCCAGGCGAGATCGGCCGGCCATGTGCGCATCGTGGTGCGGTCCGGGAAGCAGTTCACGAACACCAACCCTGCCTTGTCCGTCGCGAAGAGTTTCTTCAGCCACGAGCACCTGACCTATGTGCCCACGCAGATCGTCACCGAATATCTCTTCCGGCCTTCGGCCGGGAACGACCCATCGACGGGCTCGTCTACGCCTCCGCCACCAGCCGCGATGGGCGGTGCACCGTTCTCGACATCCCCCAGGCCCACTGCCTCGACCCAGACGGCCCGGAACTCGACGCACACGTCGCCCTGCGCCTGGTCCCGAGCACACTGCGCGCAAACCAGCGCTTGCCCCACGACCTCCCCCTTGCCGAAGAGAGCGTCCCGCACGATCAGTGACCGCCCTGGCCCCCGTCGGCCAGGGAAGTTCTGCCGAACAAGCGGACAGCGAGTCATGGCACAAGGCCGAACTTTATGATCGGCACCATTGATGCAGGCAGGGCAGGTCCCACCTGCCCGATACGAGGTGGGAGCTGTGGGACAGACCTGGGGTGCGCTCGTTGTGGCTGTCGTCGGTGTCATCGGCAC
The DNA here is from genome assembly GCF_055588985.1 of Streptomyces sp. NPDC041970. Lineage (NCBI taxonomy): Bacteria > Bacillati > Actinomycetota > Actinomycetes > Kitasatosporales > Streptomycetaceae > Streptomyces > Streptomyces sp. NPDC041970. The sequence continues at coordinate 7,235 of NZ_JBVJCD010000003.1, read as the reverse complement.
CCTGGGCGCGGCTCTGCTGACACAGAGCAGAGCCGATCGGCTCAAGCGCCATGAACTGGAAGCGACCGCTCGCCAGCAACGCGAAGACCGCGCCCATGCCGAACAGGTCCGGCAGCAGGAAACACGCCTTACGGCGCGACGCGAACTGACCGACTTGCGCCGCGCCTGCTATATCTCCCTCAACACCACGGCACGGCAGTACCAGACCGCACAGATCAACCTCATGCACGTCCTACGCGCCCGGAATGACGCAGAAACCCAGGCGTGTGCCGAGCAACTTGAGGCACGGCGCCTGGTCCTTCGCGACAGCTACGCAGAAGCACAGATGATCGTGCCCGGCGCCGTGCTGGCAGACGCCCGAGCAACAAACCACCAGCTCAACAAAACCTACGGGCTGCTGAAGAGAATGATGGCAGGCGGCCATCCCAGCACCAGCGAACTCGATGCCCTCGAGATCGAGACGGAAATGTCGTGGGCCCTGCTGTCCGACCTGAGGGCCGCCATGCGCCACGATCTCGGCGTGGACGATGCCTCCGAAGAGTAGAGCCCCGGCCCTCAGCAGACGCGCCCGCCTGCTGAGGGCAGCGTAAGGAAAACGTCGTCGGCCGCCACCCCCCTGTCAGCGGGACGGGGCGGCAAACCCGCCGGGACCGCAACTGTGCGACGCCCGCGCCCCGACAAGGGTGCAGTCCGGGTTGCATTCAGCCGGGTGCAAGCCCGTTCACGTCACCCCGGCGAGCACGCTCTGCCGCAGGTCAGGACGCGTGCGAACCCTCCAGGACTCCCGGGCGAACGGGAGAGAGCGTGTCGGGACGCGATGCCTGCGGCGAGCTCGGATGCGTGAGCGGACGTTTCGGCACGACGCGCTCAGATCTGGACCGGACGGCAGGGGCGAGTCGCTGACCAGGGATTTCTGGATCCCCGAAGTCCCCAACGGAAGTCCCGGCAGGAACTTGCCGGGACTTTTAATCCGTTGGTTGTGGGTTCGGGTCCCACACGGCCTACCGCCTCGCCCCCAGCTCAGAGCCCGATCGAGCTGGGGGCTTCGCCGTGCGGGCACGGGAAATGGCCTCCTGCCGGCCCGCTGCCGGCCCGCATGGAAGCGGGTGGCGGTGACGCGGAGGCGAGCGGGCGACTCCTCCGCCCCACGCGTGGGCGCGTGGTCGCTGCGCAGACGCCGCCCCGCACAGGGCCGGCAGCCCCCCCCACCCGTACGCCGCCGTGTCCCCGCCCCCGTCCTCCTCGTGCGCCCGCATAGGGTCGGGTCCGTCCGCTTCGGGTTCTCCGGTGGGAGGCGGGCGCCCGGATCGTGACAGGAGCGGGGGCGGTGCCGTGAATCAGCGTCCGGGCGGGGGCGAACCCGCAGGGCCCGAGCAGCAGGCCCTCTTCGGCTGGGAGGACGCGGCGCCCGCCTCGCGGACGGGCGGCGGGAGCGGGTTCCGGGACAGTGCGCGGGCCCGGCGGATGCTGAACGTACGGGAGGTGTACGCGGAACCCGCCGCGCTCGCCTCCCCGCGCGGGCAGCAGATCCTGGCGAGGCTGCCGGGCGTGCCCGTCACCGAGGTGGCCGGCCACTGGCGCATCCCCTCCCTCCACGGCAACGACGGCAACATCGCCCGCTGGACCCGGATCAAGACCGAGACCCTGGTCCTGGGCGTCCGGCAGAGCCTCACGACCCGCCCCAACGGCAGGTCGGCCGACTGGATCGCCCCCGGGGCCTCCAACGGTTGCGCCATGGCCTGCGCGTACTGCTACGTCCCGCGCCGCAAGGGGTACGCCAACCCGATCACGCTGTTCACCAACATCGAGGCGATCGTCGCCCACGTACGACGGCATGTACGGGCGCAGGGCCCCAAACGGGAGCCCAACCAGTGCGACCCGCACTCCTGGGTGTACGACATCGGCGAGAACGGCGACTGCTCCGTCGACGCCCTGATCTGCGACAACACGGCCGACCTCATCGCCGCGTTCCGGACGCTGCCCACCGCGAAGGCCTCGTTCGCCACCAAGTTCGTCAACCCCGACCTGCTCGCACTGGATCCGCGGGGCCGCACTCGGGTGCGCTTCTCGGTGATGCCCGCGGACGACTCCCGCCTGCTGGACATCCGCACCAGCCCGGTCGCTGAGCGCATCGCGGCCGCCGCCGACTTCCTCGACGCGGGGTACGAGGTCCACTTCAACCTCTCCCCCGTGGTGCTGCGCCCCGGTTGGCAGCGGGACTGGGCCGAGCTCCTCGTCCAGCTCGACGACGTCCTCCCCGGCCGGGTGAAGGAGCAGGCGGCCGCCGAGATCATCATGCTGACCCACAACCAGCAGCTCCACGAGGTCAACTTGGGCTGGCACCCGCGGGCCGAGGACCTCCTGTGGCAGCCGGCCGCGCAGGAGACGAAACGCTCGGAGAACGGCGCCCTCAACGTCCGCTACGCCCGCGAGGTCAAGCACCACGCCATCGTCCGGCTGCGGGAGTCGATCGCCGCCCACGCCCCGTGGCTCCGGATCAGGTACGCGTTCTGAGCCCGCCCGCCCCCCCTGCCGGCCCGAGGAGGTACGGACCGGGGCCCGGCAGATCGCCCGCGGCCCGCACAGCGGCCCCCGGCCTCGTACGGGCCACCGTCCGCGCGGGCCCCGTCAGTCGCGCTCGCCCGTCCTGATCAGGCCCGTCTCGTAGGCGGCGATCACCGCCTGGGCCCGGTCGCGGACCCGGAGCTTGGCGAAGAGCGCCGTGATGTGGTTCTTCACCGTGGACGGGCTCACGGCCATCTCGTCGGCGATCTCGTTGTTGTCCAGGCCGAGGGCGATCAGCCGCCACACCTCCCGCTCGCGCGGAGTCAGCCCGTCGGGGGCGTTCGCCGGTGGGCCGGCGGACGCGCGTCGCGACGGCCGCCGCGGGGCCGTCACGTAGGAGGAGATGAGCCGGGTCAGCAGGCGGGGGGCGACCACCGCCTCGCCGGTGTGGATCACACGCACTGCCGTGACCAGCTCCTCGGGCGAGATGTCCTTCGGCAGGAACCCGCAGGCGCCCGCGCGGAGCGCGGCGACGACGTGCTCGTCCATGTCGAAGGTGCTCAACGCGAGCACCCGGCACTCGGGCGCCTCCCGCGTGAGGCGTTCGGTCGCGGCGATGCCGTCCAGGACCGGCATACGGATGTCCATGACGACGACGTCCGGCCGCAGCCGCCGGGCGAGTTCCACGGCCTGCGCGCCGTCCGCGGCCTCGCCGACCACCTCGATCGTGGGCTCGGGCCCGAGCATGAGCACCAGGCCGCAGCGTACGAGGAGCTGGTCGTCGGCGATCAGTACGCGGATGGTGGCGGAGGCCGCCTCGCCACCGGTCGCCACGGGCTTCCCGTCCGTCGCCTCCGTGCCGCCGTTCGTCCCGCTCATCGCCGTGCCCCCTCTCCCTCGGGCAGCGGCAGCCGTGCCGCGACCCGGTAGCCGGCGCCCTGCCGGCGCCCCGTCTCCAAGGCGCCGCCGTGCAGCGCGACGCGTTCGCCCATGCCGATCAGGCCGTGACCGGAGCCGGGCAGGGACACGGGACCGCCGGGCGTCCCCTCCCCGTCGTCGATGACCTCCACCCTCGCCTCGCGGTCCCCGTACACGAGGAGGACGCGTGCGCGGGCGCCGCTTCCCGCGTGCTTGCGGGCGTTGGTCAGCGCTTCCTGGACCACGCGGAAGACCGTCAGCTCCACGCTGGTCGGGAGCGGCCGGGGCTCTCCCCGTACCTCGAACTCCGTCGGCAGGCCCGCCGCCGACGACTCGGCGACGATCCGGTCCAGGTCCGCGATGCCGGGCTGGGGCGCGGTCGTCTCCTCCCGCGTCTCGCCGTCGGCCCGCAGGACGTCGAGCAACTGCCGCATCTCGCGTAGCGCCGTACGTCCCAGGCCCTCCAGGGTGACGAGCGCCTCCCGCGTCACCTCCGGGTTCCGGTCGAGGTTGGCGCGGGCGCCGCCCGCCATCAACTGCATCGTCGTCACATGGTGCGCGACGATGTCGTGCATCTCGCGGGCGATACGGCGGCGTTCGTCGGCCACGGCGCGTTCGGCGAGCAGCCTGCGGTGGGCCTCGACCTCCTGGTGCCAGCGGTTCATCACGATCCCGGCGACGACCACGAACAGCACGGCCGTGCAGTTCCCCACCAACTGCAGGAACACGCTGTGGAAGCGCAACGCGCCCCCGATCAGCGGCAGCGCCATGCTCACCAGAGCCGCCGGCACGAAGACGCGGGGGCCGCGGGCGCGCACGACGGAGTACAGGGCGACGACCATGGCGGCGTTGAAGCCCTGCCCCACCGGCCAGCTCAGTTGGACGGCGAGCCCGACGGCGAGGACGCCGGCGAGGGTGAGGAGAGGGGCGCGCCGCCGGGCGAGCAGCGCCAGGGCGGACACCGTCATCAGCAGGCAGCCGGCCACGGGGACGAAGCCCTGCACGTCCTGACTGGTGAGGGTGAAGCCGATCAGGTCGAGGGCCGCGGCGCCGACCGTGACCAGCGCGTCGTTGCGGGTCCAGGGCACGGCGTCCCCGCCCGCCCCGGTCGGGGGCCGGGCCTGCTCCTCGGCGGACGAGGCGTGGGGCGTGGGCATCGTGTTCCTTCCTCGGCCGCGGGCACGTCCATTCTCCCCGTACTCGGGACCGGCGGGCAGGGCCTGAGGACGATCCCGGTCTGGGAGCGGGCTCCTGGTCCGGGGGGCCGGTGACACCGCACTCCCACCCTGCTTCTCGTTCCCTGCTCCGATGAGCCGGTACGGGCGCGCTGATGTGCTGGAGGCAGGCCGGAAAGCGCCGGCGACCCCCCTCACCTCTCTGCTCCGGAGGCAGTCCGTGATACGCGCCCTGACCGGGTTCTCCACCCGCCATCCCTGGAAGGTCATCGCCCTGTGGTCGGTGGTCGGCGTCTTCCTCGCCGTGATCGCCGGGGCGCTGGGACCCCGCGCGACGCAGGCGCAGAGCGGCGACTTCCTGCCGAAGGGCTACGACTCGGCCGCCGCGCTCCAGGTCGCCGAGGACCGGTTCGGTGTGCGGCCCGACGCCAGTACGGTCACCGTCCTGGTCGGCAGGCCCGACGGGGAGCCGTTGACCGGCGCGGACCAGAAGCACATCGCGTCCGTGGCGAAGGAGCTCGGCAGCCGCCGCGTGACGATGCCGGACCCGAAGGACACCGCGACGACGGCGGACGACGACCCGATCCCGTTCCTCACCGAGGACTACGCGCAGACCCCCGAGGTCGCCGTGGGCATGACCGCCCCCGACCGCAGCTTCGCGCTGCTGTCCGTGCAACTGGAGGGGAACACCACCGACCCCGCTCTGCACGGCCTCTACGAGGCTTTCCGCGGGCAGACCGAGGAGGCCTTCGCCGAGGTGCGCCTGCGGACCGGGTTCACCGGGGGCCTCGCCGACATCGTCGACACGCTGGACGCGGAGGAGACGACCCAGCGCGTCGTCGGCATGGTCATGCTGGGCCTGATCGTGCTGATCAACGTGCTGGTGTTCCGCAGTGTGCTCGCCGCGTTCGTCCCGCTGATCGCGGTCGTCATCGTGGGCGGCGCGGCGACCGGCGTGGTCGTCGGGGGCGCCCTGCTCACCGGCGTCAGGCTGGACACCTCCACGCCCAGCATGATCAGCGTCGTCCTGGTCGGCATCGGGATCGACTACTTCCTCTTCCTGCTCTTCCGCTTCCGCGAGCTCCTGCGGGAGCGTCCCGACGCGCCCCCGCGGGCCGTCGCGGCCGAGGTGGGCGCCCGCGTCGGCACCGCCGTCACCTCCGCCGCCCTCACCATCGTGGCCGCCTTCGCGACACTGGGCATCGCGACCTTCGGGCAGTTCCGGGTGCTGGGTCCCGCCGTGGCCGTGTCCGTACTCGTCATGCTCCTGGCCAGCCTCACGGTGATGCCCGCCCTGCTCGCGGTGACCGGCCGGCGCATGTTCTGGCCCTCCCGCGCCCTGAAGCGCACGCCGCGCCACGGGCTCGCCGGGAGGACCGGCGACTTCGTCGCCGACAGGCCGCTGACGTCGGTGCTCGCCGGTGTCGTCCTGCTCGGCGCGCTCGCCGTGGGCCTGGTCGGCATCCGCATGGACTTCGGTCAGGGCGGGACCGGCCACGGGACGCCGGCCGCCGCCACCGGGGCCGAGATCGCCCGCGCCCTTCCGGCCGGCGTCTTCGACCCGGCCACCGTCTACGTCACGGTCCCCGAGGGCCGGCGCCTCACCACCGCGGACCTGGGCGGACTGCCCGGCGGGCTGGCCCGCGTCGAGGGCGTCGGCACGGTGGGCGCGCCCGTCCTCAACGAGAAGGGCGACGCCGCCCGCATCGATCTGTACCTGACCGCGGACTCCCGGACCCCGGAGGCCCGCGACCTCGTCTCGGGGCCGGTGCGCGACGCCGTCGCGGCCCACGCCCCGGCGGGCGTGGAAGCCCATGTCGGCGGTACGGCGGCGATCTTCGCCGACATCTCCACCGCCGTCGACAAGGACCTCCGGACCGTCTTCCCCGTGGCCGCCGGACTGATCGCCCTCATCCTTCTGGTGCTGCTGCGCAGTGTGCTCGCCCCGGTCGTCCTGATGCTCTCGGTGGGTCTGTGCTTCGCCGCCACGCTGGGCGCGGCGACCCTCGTCTTCCAGCACGGTCTCGGCAAGCCGGGCGTCGACTTCGCCCTGCCGCTCGTGCTGTTCCTCTTCGTCGTCGCGATCGGCACCGACTACAACATCCTGATCAGCGACCGCATCCGGGAGGAGATGGGGGGGCCGCGCACCGCCCGCGCCGCGGTCGCGAGGGCCGTACGCCACACCGCGCCGGCCATCGCCACCGCGGGTGTCGTCCTCGCCGCGTCCTTCGGCAGCCTCGCCGTCGGCTCGAACGCCTCCACGCAGCAGATCGGCTTCGCGACGGGACTCGGCATCCTGCTGTCCGCCTTCGTCCTCTCGATCGTGATCGTCCCGGCGGCGGCCGCGCTGCTCGGACGCCGTATCTGGTGGCCGGTCCGACCGGGCGGGCGCCCCGGCCGCGGGAAGCGCCCTGAGCCGGGCGTGCCGCCGACCGCCGCGACCGACGACCGGGGCGCGTCCCTCACGACCACCACCTGATCCGACGGGACGGGCCGGCCCCGCGCCGCCCTCCGCTCGGCCGCGGCCCCCCCCCCCCCCGTCGGGGGGGGGGGGGGGGGGGGGGGGGGGGGGGGGTGCCCGGGGGGGGGGGGGGGGGGGAGACAGGCCTGTCCCCCTTCCCTCCCCCACCCCCCCCG